>NZ_JBHSNC010000049.1:0-45270 GCF_042655785.1 Cohnella yongneupensis | reverse complement strand
TTTTCCCGTCAATTCGTGGACAACTAACACCGTCTAGTGCTGGACGAATTACGCTAGCTCTAACAAGAAGTATGTGAAAGAAGCGCAAAAACCTCTATCAAACATTTACAATTTGAAAGAGGCTAGAAAAGACATCCTTAACCTTACTTATTACGAACTCCTTATCATGCAAAGTTCGAGGAAAAGATGGGAGACATTAATGAGTGAATCTAGTCTCCATTTTCGAAGAGCCTTATGTGCAGCCACCTACAATATTAAGCAAAATGAAATTGCCAAAAAATTAGACATAACGGAAGCCGCAGTCAGCAAATTATTCAACGGATTTAACATGCCAAAATGGCCAAAGCCATTCTCTTTAAGCATACTTCTTGATCATCCCTGGCAGCTTGTCAACATGATAAAGCCCGATATGGATTCGTTTAAACAAAACCCTGAGTATTTTATTCCTGGGGTTTCAAAGCAAGCCCAACTAAATGAACTTGCTCAAGAACGTGACAAAACAAAAAGTATTTGCGGGTTCAAACTTTTAAATCCACAGTTATTGTTTAATCAAGAGGAAACTATAACGGGAAGATGGGTAACCACTTACCCTGAATTGGATTACTTCGAGTTTCATCTTACATATGACCCTTTGGTGGACCATGTGCTTCGCAAAAAAGTCGTAACCCTGTTTCCTGAAGCGAGATACATTGTTAAAACTTTTCGGCCTTGCAGGCCCAAGCACGATCGTGCATTTCGCGTGATTTTCCCCAAAAATCAGCCATCCCTTTCTTATGTGGGCATGATTCATGAATTAAAGAATTTTCGAGATGAAACCGAGTGCCATGAGTTATAACCAGATACTTTACTCCAAGTTAAGTTTTTTCTCCACCTTCTGAATCCTGTCCATGCTAATACCATTGAATGATGAGTGGAGGCATGGACATGGACCGTTTCGAAAATTCTTCAAATAACCAACCTCAAATTAACAACCACCACCATGCAAAAACCCAAGAATCTTTTCGGCAGAATTCTTCTTTTGCCGAAAAGATTCTTGACGTTTCGGGTATTTTCTCCCTGCACAGTGACGATCATGACATTAGGAAAGTCACACGGGAGAAGGTGGAAAACATGCTGTATGCGAAGCAGTTAGATCAGGCTCAAAAAGAAATCCCTTACTTAGGTCAACAAGCGATTAATCCATGGCTGTGGGAGAACAAGGTGCAAACAGAAATTCTCGCAAACTTGTTGCGAGAATTTCTAAGTCATGCCATGGAAAATGCACCACTTGTTTTCATCAAGAAGTTTGAACATGCGCGGAAGCTGCAGATTTTGACTGCGAAGCTATATGGCGTTCCTTCGGATCAAATTCGAGATGAGCAGCTCCTTGATGCTAAATCCCTTCAACGTGGCATTCATCATCTGCCTAAGGATGAGTTAACATCCTCGCTTTTTCATTTTTTAATGGAGAAATCGATACAAGCTGGTTTACTAAATGAAAAGATCCCCGCGAAGAAACCTCACAAGTCGCCTCCTCTGCATCCAAGGATACTGAGCTTCAAAATGCATATGGAGGAACAAGGATTTGCCCGTAAACATATTCGGAACTACGTAACATGCGTTCAACAGCTTTTTATGTGGTTATGTGCAAATGTTCGAGTATTTGCCGCTACTTCTCCAGATGCAATTTCAATATTGCAAATTCAAAATGAACATTTGCTCATGTACCGCACCTACAAACTTAAACTGATCAAGGAGGGACTGTGCAGCCCAATCACTTTTGAGCACAGCATATATGCCATTCGATCTTTTTACGGTTTTTTGAGAGATCGTTATGGATACAACGCTCCACTTCAGCGATTTCGTGCGATAAGTGCCCCGCGTTACAGTCCTCGTGAAATTCCAACGGATGAGCAAATTGATGCTCTATTCCAAGTTGTAAAACAGTACGCAAGAGATCCTATCCTTGAACAGCTTGGATACCGATTCATGTTAGACCTGGGCTTAAGACTATCTGAGGTGGCGAATATCAAATGGAAAGATATTAACCTGGGAGCACGAACGATTGTCACCCACAGTAAAGGAAAGAAGGCCCATTTCCTACCACTCTCAGTGGAATTGAAGAAGCTATTGCTGGAGGTTCAGAATTATCCTTCTGCGACGTACGTCATGGGAAAGACGCCTTCCATCATTAAGCGTGAATTGTATGAGAACTTTAAACTTTACGCCATGATTGCGGCATGGCCGTTTCCCGGCGGCGTTCATTTGTTTCGCCATATCTTTATCACGCGCCTTGCTTACAAAAAGCGCCTACCACAAGCGATAAAAGAAGTTGCGCGTGTAAAAATGCTGAATACCGTCGGTTTGTATATACATATGGCAAACCAAGACGAGCACCTAATCAGCGAAATCAATAAGTTAAATTACGATTAAGGAGAGAAGCCAATGCCAATATTTGATGATGTTGTAACGAATGAAGTGGCGCTTGAAGAAACGCTTTTACAACTGGCAGATCAGTTTGGACCGGATTCGTTTATGCGGATGGTGCATCAGCTGGTGCCTTCAAACATCGATAAAGCAAAACAGCACGAAGATATCCCTCTCGATGATGCAGTGCTTCATTACTTTGAGAGTGATTCATTTCAAATTTTAGCACCCTCATCGCAGCAGGCTTACCGGTGCGAAATGAGACTATTCGTGCGCCATTGCCGAGATCAAAAAGGAGACAATCCATTCCTCAAGGAGGTTATTTCTGCTGTCTTTTTGACCGAGTATTTGGCTCACGCACAAAAGCTCAATACCCGTAACAAAAAGGCCGCGTTTTTAAGAAGCTTCCTTGGGGAATCGTGCGCACATTTTTTTCACAGTGATATCGGCAAACTTAAGAGGGTCCTCTCCATCGAAATCGATCGAAACCGCGAGCCACGTGCTTTTACCAAAGAACAATTGGATGAGATCCGTTGCCTTGTCCGACTCGGTCGTGAAGCCCACCGAAACTTCACCATCTTATGGACCTTTCTCGGAACCGGTATACGGTTAAGCGAATTGTTATTTTTGCAAGTTGGAGATATTGTTCCATCCCGACAAGAAATTCTTGTGCGTGGAAAGGGAAACAAGGGATACAAGCAGCCGAACAAGATAACTAAAAATGCCCTTGAAATCCTACTTGCATACGTGAGTTTTCGTTATCAGGGCGTACATGACACCCCAGATTATCGCGAGCGGTACATCTTTTCCGATGACAAGGGAATATCTCCCCTGCATAAAAGCACCGTTCAGAAAATGTTTGCCTCGTTGATTGATGAGGCGAAATCGATACCGGAATCTGATAAAAAACAGTATCAATTGTCCGTACACTCACTACGGCATTCCTTTGCTTTATATTTGCTCGAAGGAGGCGTTGACATATATAAAATTAAAGAACTGATGCGTCACAAATGGCTTAGTTCAACAGAAGTATATTTGAAACTATTTGACAGCATGCTGGTCACAGCAATCGACCAGCATCCCTTAGCCCAGCTTAAATTCAGTGATCTCTTTGAATTTAGGGGGTAATTTGAATGACTCTTTTGCTTCAATCAGGTTATTTTCAATTTTGGAGTGAACATTTCAGACGTAGCAGCAGTACGAAGCAGACCTATATTACCGCTTTGAAAAGGTTCGAAGCCTTCCTGTTAAAGGAAGGCTTCGAAGGAACTCTTGATTTTGACCGATTTCATGCCAGTCGTGCACAACCAGATAGATACTCACCTATTCAGCGTCAAGTCATTGACCGTTTTATTCTTGATTTAAAGCAAAATGGTCAAGCATCGGACCGCACGTTGGCGGTCACCATTACTGTGCTTAAACGCTTTTTTGAGTTTCTTCACGACACGGAGATGATACAGCAAAATCCGATGATTGGTTACCGTCGGCCTAAAATCGAAAGTCCGATTCAGAACACCGCATTATCCATAGAAGAGTGCTACGCTCTTCTTAAGGCTGCGTTACTTAAGGACCCTTTTTATCGGCAGGAATTTGTGTTTATCTGGTTCATGTTAATCACTGGGCTGCGTAAAAACGAGGTTCGCTTTCTTCGACGGAAACGGGTGAACTTGGAGACAAGGATTGTGCATGTCTTTGATGCTCAAAAAACTAAGCAGCTACCTATTGCGATCCCCGAAGACCTCACCGCAGAACTTGAACGATACATTCAACATCCAAAATATTCAAAACATGCAAATCAGGGGGATGAGTACCTATTCCATCAGCAAGGAAAGATTATGTCAATATATAAAATTAAAAAAATGTTATCCGATCTCTCTCGTGATGCGGGACTGTCTAGGCAAATTCGTCCGCATGATCTTAGAAGAACAGCTGGATATTTAATGCAAACTGGCGGCATGAATATTGTAGAAATTCAGCATCAGCTACGTCATAAAAACCTAGGGACCACGTTACGATACGTTCCGCCCCTAGTAGATTTAATTAAAATCCTCGAGGATACATGAAGCCGCTCCGGTACACATACGGGTTCTCCAGTTCATCTTGCCGGCCACTTGCGTACGGCTCATGACCCTGCCTGCGTAGTCAGTCCCTTACTGCATTACATTACTAAAGAAACGACCCCTTTTCTTTTTTTAATCATTTGGCCGATGATTTTTCGCCACTTCTTATACCCTTCTTTATCGTCACTAAATAACTGCATCAAGAAATTGTAATATGTAATCGGATCAAATTCATTCATATCAACTACGATTTTCTGATTAATTTCATCAAAAAAGTCTTCTATCTCTATTCCCAATTCATCTGACTCATTAAAATAGGAATGTTGAAATAATCCTGAAAAGAACACTTTGATTGATTTTTCGCTACAATGTTCAATAAAGTAAGCTAATAGTTTCATGATATCTATGAATGGAGATTTAATCAACAAACCAGAAAGATCAAATAGTAGTGGAACGTCATTAGCACCTGAATTAAAGAGAAATGCATCTGCCCAGAGGAATTCAATTATAAAATCTAAAGATGCATTAACATAATCTGCCGATGTTTTATTACCGTCCGTGTAATGATACTTTCTTACCTTTGTCCACTCTGTCACTCGTAGAAAATACCTAATTGCAGGATCACTTATTAAATCTTCATACTCGTGTATTTCAGGAAGCAATTTACTTATTGTTTGTGTTAACAACCAGGCCGCCCGAGTATCCGATAATTCTTTGAATTCCCGGGTATTTGTACGACTAGTGCCAAAATCTAATATTTTTATGTTTTCATCAGGAGTTACAATTACATTATCCAAATGTAAATCACCATGATAGATATTCTGATCATGAATTTGATCTAATGTAGTTATTATTTTTTTCCCGACACGTAATCTAGTTCTCAACGGTGGTTTCTTTCTCAACCATTTTTCTAACGTCTTGCCTTCAATAAGATCAAACTCAGCAAACAAATAATCATTTAATTTACTTGCATATCTGACTTTTACAACATTGGGGTTCGTTTCTCCAGCTACGGTTTGCTTTCTAACCTCATAGAGTGGCTTGTCTTCGTCATCTATTTGTAGCCAGAGCTTAAGAGCCAAGGATACCTGCAACGTTGGGTCTTCGCACTCCAAAACTACACCATTTGCCCCAGAGCCGAGTAACCCCCTAATCTTCCGATTAATCAAATTAAAATGGAGTTCCTCTGTATTGATGTTTACAATATTTTCGTCTTGTCTGACTGCAATAACAGTATTCTCAACAATAGTAAAATCGATATTATCTAATGTCATTCCATCCTTGAGGATGTAACATGTTCTCAAAATTTTTTCGTTTTTTATTCTTTTCTTCTTTTGTTCGAGTATTAAGTTTATAAATTCCGTTAGAGCTACACTCCAAGTACTGGTCATTGCTATAGGAATTTCTTTCGATATACCATTATCGCTTTCCATTTTGATTACTTGATACATGTGCCTTCCTCCAGTCACCAGCTCGCGCACGACATAAAAGATAAATAATCCTATCACAAAAAGTAATTACTAAAATTTATAACCCTGACTGACTAAGGTGGTAATACCGCGGTCTGATTTCAATCCTTAGGTAGCAATCTATCATACAGACAAATAGTCTTGTTTCTTAATAATTGGAAATAATGATGTTATCAATATATAACATCGGGGTTGAATAATGAATGGCTAACATCCAAAAGCGCGGCGACAATTCGTGGTTTTTGACGGTCAACGCGGGCAAAGACATAAACGGAAAATACAAACGCTTCACCAAAACAGTTCATTGCCGAACAAAACGTGAAGCTGAAAGCGAATATGCAAAATTTCGCTTGGAGGTTGAAGCCGAGGAATACATTGCACCCGAAAAGATGACCTTCGGTGCATTTGTTGAAGAATGGTATTCTAAGTATGCCGTTAAACACCTTGCATTTAAAACCCTCTATACATGCAGAACCAACTTGAAGATCAGAATCCTCCCCGCTTTTCAACACATTCCAATCAAGGATATCAAACCACTTCACGTCGTCGATTACTTAGACAAGCTTGAGAAAAATAACAGCCGACGGGATAAAAAGAGTGGCGGACTTTCATCCGGATCGATTCAAATTAACCACCGCATTTTAAAAAACATATTTAAACGTGCTGTGGAATGGAGAGTCATCAAACGTAATCCTGTGAATGATGTTCAAAAACCAAAGGTTACATCTAAAGAAGTTGTTCCATACGATGAAACCGAAGTTTCCGAAATGCTGCGTGCTCTGCAAAAGGAACCTTACCACTGGAGAATATTAATCACTGTTGCTTTGACAACAGGTCTTCGTCGCAGTGAACTTCTTGGACTCGAGTGGAAGCATGTCGACTTAAGCTCAGGCGTTATTGATGTAAAGCAAACAATGGTTCACGCCAATAAAGGAGAAGTCATCGTAAAACAGCCAAAAACAAAAAAATCGGTACGCAAGGTTGCCCTACCATCATCTGTGCTTGAGGAACTAAAGGAATACCACGCCTACAGAATCAAGGAACGAAATGACATGGGCGATGCATGGAATGGCGGTGAATGGTTTTTCCTTTTCTCCCACGCGAATGGGCACCCCCTACATCACGAGCGCCCCTATCAATGGTTCAGGCAATTTGTTCAGAAGAACAAACTTCGGTATATCCGATTCCATGATCTTCGGCATACGTCCGCCACGTTACTGATTAACCAGGGCGTCCATGCCAAAATCATATCGGAACGACTCGGACACGGAAGCATTACGACAACCATGAACATCTATGGCCATGCACTTCGGACAGCCGATCAAGCTGCTGCGGATAAGTTCGATTCGCTTTTCACCATAAAAACAGCACAATGACAAGGAAGAGACGCTCGAGTTGGTCATAACCTCGGCGTCTCTTCGTACCTTTTGACTTTCAATTGTTTTATTCTTCACTTAGTTGTTTAGGTGTCCCCATCTTCATTACCCTTTGAGCTTGATAAACAAAATATTTTTGAACTTGTTGTCCTGCGGCAGCCCCCAGTAATTTGGATGCTCTAATCGCCTCGGATGGATGATCGTTGGTATACTCGTCCATTTCTTTGATGCTCATATCTTTAAATTCGTCATTAGTTTTTCGCGCCATCACAATCACCTCGCTAAATAATAATGCCCGTTTTTTAAGATTTGATTCCACACCCTTGTCTAATGACCCATTGCTTTTGTTTTCATTTTTGCTGTAACTCCAATTTTGGATTCCGCAAAGAGACGCTCGGGTTATCCCGGCGTCTCTTCGGTTCTTATGGGCTGGATTTTTACATCACTTTTACATCAACGACATTTTTCGACCACTGTATCACAACTTTAAAATTGCTGTATCACTCCACAAAACCCAGTCAGGACAAGGGATCTCATTCCCTGTTCAATCCCTCACCAACCAAGCCACGCACTCCACATGCCCCGTATGCGGGAACATATCCACTGGCTGCACCTCTACCGTTCGATACCCGCCATCCTCGAGCAATCTCAAATCTCTTGCCAGCGTTGACGGATCACAAGAGACGTAGACGATGCGCGCCGGCTTCAACTCCAACATAGTAGCGATAAGCGCCGGATCGCAGCCTTTGCGGGGAGGGTCGACGACGATGACATCGGGCGTGATGCCCTTACTCTGCCAGCGGGGCATGACGACTTCGGCCGCACCGACTTCGAACTCGGCATTCCTTATATCATTGAGCAACGCATTCCTCCGCGCATCCTCGATGGCCTCGGGAATGATCTCTACGCCATATACCCTCCGAGCATAGCGAGCCAAAAACAACGTAATCGTACCGATCCCACAATAAGCGTCGATAACCGTCTCTTCGCCGGTGAGCCGGGCATAATCCACCGCAGCGCGGTAAAGTCTCTCCGTCTGAACCGGGTTCACCTGGAAGAACGAGCGAGGCGAGATCGCGAAGCGAATGTCGCCGATCTCATCGTATATCACTTCCTCGCCCCACAATACCCTTGTCACATCGCCCATCACGACCGGAGTCGCTGCGGTGTTCACGTTCTGGCAGACGCTGACGAGTCCGGGCACTTGCTCGCGGATGAGTCCGATCCATTCGTCGACATACGGGATATCGAGACCGTTCGTGACGAGTACGACCATGCGCTGGCCCGTCGCTTGCGCATGCCGCACGACGACATGGCGAAGCAGGCCGCGACCGGTCGCGCGGTTGTAAGCGGGGATGCCCAGCTCGCGCGCCACGGACTTGACCGCTCGCACCAACGCTTCGTTCTCTTCCTGCTGAATCAGGCAAGCGTCCATATCGACGACGTCGTTGCTTCCTTGTTCATAGAACCCGCCGATGAGCCCCGCTTCGCCTGAGCCAATCGGCACCTGCGCCTTGTTGCGATAACGCCAAGGCTTGTCCATGCCGATAACCGGATGTACGACAACGAGAGAATGCTCGGTTGTCCTTGACGACTCATCGCCATCGCCGTCGTCCGCCGACACCTTCAACTTCCCGATCCGCTCCAAGCTGCTAATCACATGCTGCCGCTTCCACCGCAGCTGCGCCGCATAGTCGAAGTGCTGCAGCTGACAGCCGCCGCACGAATCATAGATCGGACAAGGCGCCTCGCGCCGGTCCGAACTTACTTTCAACACCTTAACCGTCCGCGCGCGGCCGAACGACTTGCCGATACTGGAAACCTCCGCTCGCACACGCTCGTCCGGCAACGCACCACGAACAAAAAGGGTATAGCCCTCGTACCGGCCTACCCCTTCTCCGTCATGCGTTAACCCTATAATGTCGCATTCCACGACTTGTCCGACCGCGACCGGCACGCCGGCAAGCGCGGCAACCGGCGCACGCGAACCCGATACATGCCGTCCCCGACCGCCATTCGACTTGCGTCCGCTCATAGCATCAGCGCCCGGTTCGGCCCGCCGTTCTTGCGATAGGAAGACTCTCCGCTCTCATCGACGATGATTCGAATATGCGAAGGCAGCATATCGAATACGCACGGTAGCGTTCCTCCGAATTCGCCGTCCAAGTTCAGCTGAACGCGCGAGCTCGATTCCACCTGGATCCGGTTGCTCCGGAAATGCAAGAAATGCGAGTCGTTCATGACGGGCTCGCCGCGCATGACCAGCGTCGCGAGGCGGAAAAACTCCGGCAAGCTGCATTTGCGAAGCGCGATGAAGTCGAACAGTCCGTCGCTCGTGCTCGCGTCTGGCAATAGCTTGTCGAAGCCGGCCACCGAGTTGCTGTTCGCGATCAAGAACAGCATGAACTCTTCCTCGAACTCTCCCACGCCGTCCGCGGAAATCTTCAGCGGCGTCGGGTGAAGCTTCGCGACCTTCTCGATGCCCTTCATATAATAGGCCAGCTGACCGACCATCGTCTTCAGCTTGCTCGGTACTTCATAAGTAAGCTCCGTAAGAGAGCCGCCGCCCGCGATATTAATGAAATATCGGCCGTTCGCGCGACCTACGTCCACCGGAGTCGAATAGTTGCGCGTAATGAGATCGCAAGCGCCCTCCCAATGACGCGGGATACCGTGCGCCCGCGCGAAGTCGTTCGTCGTTCCAAGCGGTAACAAGCCTAGCGCAGGCCGATGCTCTTGCCCCGCGAGCCCGTGCACGACTTCGTTCAACGTGCCGTCTCCGCCCGCTGCGATGACGATATCGAAGCCGCGCTCCGCCGCGTCCGCCGCCGCTTGCGTAGCGTCGCCTTTGCATTCGGTCGCGTGGCACGACGTCTCGATGCCGCCTCTCTCCAGTCGTTGCAAGATCGCCGGCAGCTTGCGGCGAATCTCTTCCCTGCCGGAAGTCGGATTATAGATTAATCGTGCTCTTAATTTATCCAATCCAGATCCCCTCTTCATCCATCATTCAATTGCCATTCCTTCGCCTTGCGCACGATCCACTCCGCGATGCGCGGATGCGGCATGTAGGTCCTGCCGGAATACCGGCATTCCATTCCGCTCAGCTCGCGCGGAATGACGATCGACGTGAAATACCCTTCGCTAAGGAACAGAGGAACGGCAATCACCGCATGCCCCGCATGCCGTTCTCGCAATTCCCCGAATTTCTCCGCGACCTCGTCAAGCTGAAGCAGTGCGCCCAAGCAATCGCCGAAGCCGCCGCGCTCGATCAATTGCCGCCCGATCGAAGCCATGCCGCTCTCCCAAGCTTCCTTGAACCCCGGCTCCTTGCTGCCATGCCCAATGAGCAATAGACTCTCCTCGCCGGCGTTGACGGAGAGCTCTTGCAAGCGATCGAGCAGCACGTCGACGATTTCCGGATCATCGTCCATCGGCGCGCCGTACGTAAGCTTGGCTTTTACTTCGACGCGAGCCAATTCCGTCTCCGTCCGAGCTTCGGCATACGCGCCGAGCGCCCATCCGATCTCGTCGACGTGCGTGCTGCCCGAAGAGACGAACAAAGGCAGTGCCAGCATCCGATTGACGCCGGATGCTTCGAGCCTGCTCACGCCGTCTTGGATCAGTCGCCCCTCGACCAATTCAAGGAATGCCGCCTCAACCGCCATTTCATTGCCCAGCGCAGACCGAACGGCTTCGACCGTACGATCTACGAGCGCTACCCAGCCCGCTTCTCGCGATCCATGGCTAATAATCAATAGGCCCGGTTGCATGTTCGCGCGCGCCCCCAGTCTCTTCCAGCCGAACTTTCATTCTCATTTATGCTAACGAATCGTTAAGCCAATGTCAACGCATTACCCCCGCCCTACTACCAAGTGTATCCAATTTGTGTCCGATATAAGGAAAACCGCCAAGCAGTTGCGCTTGGCGGTGCTTGGCGGTTTCCTT
Organism: Cohnella yongneupensis; assembly: GCF_042655785.1. NCBI lineage: Bacteria > Bacillati > Bacillota > Bacilli > Caryophanales > Paenibacillaceae > Cohnella > Cohnella yongneupensis. The sequence goes on along the minus strand of NZ_JBHSNC010000049.1, from coordinate 34,014 downwards.
ATCTAACTATTTAAGCTTTATTTCGAAGCAAGGAACGCATCCAATTGTTTTTGTTTCTCGGCGATAATGTCTTTCAGGCCGTTGTCGTTCATCTTCTTGATGAACTCATCCGCTTTGCCCGGATCGATCGCGCCCGTATCCAAGCCCGGATCGAATTCCTTGCGGATGTTGTTTAACACGGAAGCTTGCGACGAGATCGGTTCGGCGTTGAACGTGAAGCCCAGTGCCGGGGAGTTGATCGCGTTCTCGTTGAACGCTTTGAACAGCGCCCATTTGTTCGGATCTTCGTTATCCCATACGTAGTTCAGGAATTGGCTGCCGAACATCCACGCGGAACCGATCGCGTAGTTAGGCGTGTTCGCCGTAGCTGTGATGATCTCGCCGTTACGCGTATAATGGTCGCCTTCGATACCGAAGTTGAGCAAGTTGTTCAATTGTTTGTCCGTGTGGAGCAGGTTGATGAACATCATGGCGCGCTCAGGGTTAGCCGAAGTCGTCGTGATTCCAAGCATCGAGCCTGCCGTTTCGCCGGTGGATACCGTACGATCGGTCATCGCGATTTGTTTCAGCTTGCCTTGCAGGTTAGCGGCGTTCGCTACTTCGGCGTCTTTACCCGGTTTCAGCGGGAATACGCCCATGAACACGTTGCCGGCTTTCATTGCGTCTTGCGGGGAGAGCTGAGCCGTAGCCGCGTCTCTGTTGATGTAACCTTTTTGGAAGAAATCGCGGGTGACGGCAAGCGTTTCTTTGTAGATCGGGAAATCGTAACGCGCTTTAACCGTCGTGTCCGTGCCGTTCTTCATAACGACGCCGTCGATTTGGCCATCGCCGAGGTGATCGTATTTAGCGAAGTAGTGAGCGTTAAAGTTTTCGCCGTCTTTCAGATAAAGAGGTACCAATTCAGGCTTCTTCTCTTTGACGACCGCAAGAATCGGTTCGAGGTCTTTGATCGTCTTGACCGCATCCAATTGCGTCGTCAGACCGAGCTCGTTGGCAACGTCCGTACGATAGATGACGCCGCCTTGTTCGGCAAGCTCTTTGTTCGTCGGGATGCCGTAGTTGAAGCCGTTGATTTTAGCGCCTGCGAGGAATGCCGGAGGCAGCGTTTCGATAATGCCTTGGCCGTACTTCTCGAGCAGGTTTCCGTATTTACCATTCGGATCATTCAGTGCCAAGAACGCGCCTTTGGCGACGTTGTTGGAATGACCGTTCCAGGAAGCCGTGAACAGAATGTCCATTGGCTCGCGTCCCGCGATGGCTAGGTTGATCTTATTATCCCATTGGCCCCAATCGATCATGTTGATGTCGATTTTGGCGTTAATCTTGTCTTTCAGGTAAGCGTTGATAGCTTCTTCGACTTTCTTCTCGTCCTTCGGTGCCGTGCCCGGGAACGTCAGGGACAACGTCACTTCAGGAAGATCCGCGGCGGATGGAGCAGGTGCATCGGAGCTTGCCGAGTCCGTAGACGCCGGTTCTTTCGAAGCTGCGGTGGACGGCGAAGCGTTGCCGCCATTGTTGTTATTGTTGCCGCAAGCCGCGAGTACGACGGCGAGCGTCAAAATAACGGCGAGCAGCATTACGTTACTCTTTCTAAGCATGGGTATTGCCTCCCTTTTCATGTTTGAACATCTATGCTCAACCGGCCGGTAACCGGTAGAAGCCTTTCACTGAACAAACCCCAATGCTTTCCAATAGAACTTACCCCTTGACGGCGCCTACGGTCAAGCCTTGAATGAAGAAGCGTTGGAAGAACGGATAAGCGAAGATGATAGGGCCTACGCCGACGATCGCCATCGCCATCCGCGCGGTTTCGCTTGGCATCGTGAAAGCGGGATTCGCTTGCAGGATCGCCGAGTATGCCGCCGAGTTCGCGCTAAGATATTGAATATCCAAGAGCGCTTCGTACATCCGGAACTGAATGCTGTGCGGTCCGTTGTCGGTAATGAACAAGAGACTGAGGAACCAGTCGTTCCAATACCCTAGCGTGCAGAGCAGCCCGACCGAAGCGAGTACCGGGAGCGATAACGGGAGGACGATATTGAAGAACGTTCGGAACTCCCCGGCCCCGTCGATCCTAGCCGATTCGAGCAACTCCGTCGGTATCGAGTTGGAGAAGAACGTACGAATCAGCAGGACGAAAAATCCTTGCACGAACATCGGCATCATGAGCACCCACATTGTGTCTCTCAAGTCCAGAATGTTCGAGTACATCAAGTAGAAGGGAACGAGACCGCCGTTGAACAAAATAGTGAAAAACATAATGAACGAAAACAGGTTGCGATGCTTGAAGTCGCGTCTGGAGATCGGATAAGCGTACAGCGACATCATCGTCACCGCGATCAAAGTACCGCATAACGTTACGAATATCGAGATCCCGTAAGACGTGACGACCGGGCGCCAGTCGTTGAGCAGGAACTCGTAAGCTTCCAAGCTGAACTTCTCTGGCCAGAACTTATATCCATGAATGAGCACCTGCTTCTCGTCCGAGAACGAGACGCCGATGAGCAATAGGACCGGAATAATGCAGAACGCGGAGTAGATCCAGAAGAAAATATTGATGACGAAGTTCGATCCGCTCGAAATCGCTAGCACGTCGCGATGCTTTTTTCTGGGAGTAATTGCAGCCATAGGGTAATCCTCCTTCTTGTTTAGAACAGGGCGTCGTCCTTGCTGACTCGTCGCACGATGAAGTTAGATCCGAGTACGAGCACGAAGCCGACGATCGCTTGGTAGAAGCCTGCGGCGGATGACAGCCCGATGTTCCCCGACACGAGGAATCCCTGATAGACGTAAGTGTCGATAACCAACGTTGTATCGTAGAGCGCCCCCGCGTTACGCGTGGCGTTGAAGAACAATCCGAAGTCCGCATAGAAAATTCTTCCGATCTGCAGCATCGTCAAGACGATAATAACCGGGCGGATGAGCGGCATCGTAATGCTCCATACTTGCTTCATCCGGGATGCACCGTCGATCGTAGCCGCTTCGTAATACTCCTTGTCGATACCGATTATGGCTGCCAAGTAGATGACCGCGTAATAACCGATGCCTTTCCAAGTGTTCAAGATCGGCAGGACGAGCGGCCACCACTTCGGATCCGAGTACCATTCCACTTCGCTCGCGCCGAACCAATGCAAGATCTCCTTATTCATGATGCCGAGCGCCGGGTTAAAGAAAGCGTAGACGAGATAGCTCAGAATGACCCAGGACAGGAAGAACGGCAGGAACATGATCGTTTGGTGCAATTTCGCGAGCCTGCGGTTGCGCATCATGTTGAACATGAGGGCGAAGGCGACACCGATGATGAGATTCAAGACGATGAACACGAGGTTGTACGCGACCGTATTCCTCGTAATCCGCCATGCGTCGCTTGTTTTGAACAAAAACTCGAAGTTTTTCAAGCCGACCCATTCGCCGTTCATGAAGTTCACGAAGAAACTGCGGGATTCGTAAGTGATTTTCTTGAACGCGATCAGCGCGCCTGCCATCGGGAGGTAGTTATTAATAATAATTACGATAAGCGCAGGAGCCATCATGAGATAGAAAACGCCGTATTTTTGCCAATAGCCTTGATTAAGCGTCTTCACTTTCCTTGCTTTCGGTTGCACGACCGTCTGCGTAGCTTGTTCCATCTCTATCACAACCTTTATCTTGTATCGTGTTGTCTCGTCTGTGACTTCATTGTAGTGGAAAACGTTGTCAGCCATCTATCTACTGCAGTGACCGACATAGCACTATTGTGACTTTTGGCTATCCGATTCCGAAAATGAAAAAACCGCCAAGGAATCTTGGATTCCCTGGCGGCTTCAAGCCTGCTTATGGCATAGTCTGATGCCTCTTGCGATACTCTTGCGGAGTGTAACCCGTCGTCTTCTTGAACAGCTTAGCGAAGTAGGAGAAGTGCAAATACCCGAGTCCCTCGGCGATATTGCTGATCTTGTCGTTCGTCTCCCGCAGCTGCTTCTTCACTCGCTCGATCTTGAGCTGAACGATATAGTCGGATAGCGATAGGCCCGTCTCCTTGCGGAAAAGGCGAGACAGATACGCCGGATTACGGTACACGGAATTCGCGATGTCGTCCCGGCTTAGCTCCTTATGCAAATTGTCTTGTATAAAAGCTTGGATTTTGCCGATGACGGCCGACGCGTCGCGCTGATTGATGATCGCCTGCCCGGCCTTGGCCAGCAGCTTTGTCGCCCAAGCTTGCATGAGCACCGGCGTGCGCGCGGTTTGCCCGTCATGAATCTCCTGCGCGGTCACCGTATCGTAGATCGACATCCCTTTGCGGCTTGCCGCCTGGAACATCAGATGCACAAAGCCGTAATAGAACAGCTCGAGCGATTCGCGGCCCGCCGATTCCGCTTGGAACCGGCCCATCGTCTCTTCGATCGCCTTCCCAAGCTCCTCGATCTGCCCCCCGTCGAGCATTAACGCCCAATCCGAGAACGAAGGCAACGCTTGGCCCGGAGCAACCGCTCCCTCGCCGGCTCCCGCTTGGATGCCGTCGATTACGGTTTGCGGTTGCGACACGTTCGACCGTTCCAATTGCGAGAGACGCTCGAGCGCTTCGGGAAGCTCCGCGATCCGCGACGACTGTCCGATATAGCATGATACTCTGCAATGGAAGTAGTCGTTGCACGCGCGAACATATTGCAAGCACCGCCTCTTCAGCTCGGCGCGATCCTCGGAATCGCCGTAGAGCAGCGCGATGTTCAGCTCGTTCCGGTCCTTCAGGATCGTACCGGCTTGTTCGCCGAGTATGATCTCCGTCGCGGCTTTGCGCACCGCATACTCCATAATGCTCTCGTCCCGCGCGTCCAGTTCAAGCTCCCAGGCTTCGATACTGAGCAATACCGGCAGCACTTGCCCATCCGAATCGAGCGGAATATCGTATAGCTGAAACTCCCTGTTCAATCGATCCGGCGACGCGGACGCTTTGCCGCTTAACACCTCGTGCCAGAAGCGCTCCACGAGTATCGGGAGCTGATTCGTCCATTGCCGGCGATACAGCTCGAGCGTGTCCTCGAACGCTTCTTGCTCGCGACGCCGCTCAATCTCGTCTATTGCCCGGCGCACGATGTCCTTCAGCATGTCGTGATCGACCGGCTTCAGCACGTAGTCGAAGCAACCGTAATGCAGCGCCTCGCGCGCGTATTCGAATCTCGCATGTCCGGTCAGGAATATCGTCAACGCCGAAGGGGACGCTTCCCTCACGTATTTGAGTAGCTCGATCCCGTTAGCCCCCGGCATCTCGATATCGGAAATGATCAGATCGACCTTCGACTGCCGCAAATGTTGTTTCGCCTGTTCGACGCTGTCCGCTTCCAGTATCGCTCCGATCGGTACGTCGCTCCAATCGATTCCTTGCGTTATGCCTTTCAAGGCATAAATCTCGTCATCGACGACCAGCATCGTTAGCATCGTTATCCCCCTCCGCGGCAGTTTCTTCGATCGCCATCTCCGTATCCATGTCGACCTGTCCCGTGCGCGACGTCGGCAGCCTGATCGTCACTACCGCGCCGCCGGTTTCGCTATTGCGGAATGTAATGCTGCCTTCGTCTCCGTATAGCATTTTGAATCGTCGCAAAATATTCCATATCCCAAGATGCTGTTCGCCCATTCCGGCCATGTACACGTTGCTCTCCAAATCTCTCAGCATATCCGGCGGGAATCCCGAGCCGTTATCCGTGACGACGATTCGAATGAATCGGTCCGGCGCGACGGGGTCATCCTCGGAATAAATCCGAATGCGGAATACCGAGCCATCCTGTACCCTGCGATTGAACCCGTGAATAATCGAGTTTTCCACGAAAGGCTGAATCATTAACGGGGAAATATCGGTATTCATATGTCTGGGTTCGATTTCGATTTCGTAATCGAGCTTCGTGACGTACCTGAGCTTGTGAATTTCCAAATAATTTTTGACGTGCCCCACTTCGTCTTCCAATCGCACGACCGAGCGGTGGCTCTGCATGAGGAACCGGAAGTAGTCCGCCAAGTGCAGCGACAGCTTCTGCACGGATTTGAAATCTTTTAGCGCCGCCAAGTTGTAGATGATGTTCAGACAGTTCATATAGAAGTGCGGGTTAATCTGAATTTGCAAATGCTTGTATTCCGCTCGTTGCACGCGAAGCTGCTCCTCGTAGATTCCGATCTTGAGCCGTTCGATCTGCTCCGCCATCTGGTTGAACGAGCCCGACATGAACGCGAACTCGCTGCTCTGATCGGTTGGAAGACGGACGTCCAGCCGGCCTTGACCGATTTTGCGCATCCCGCGGATCAATTCGACGAGCGGCTTGAACATGACGCGCTGCAGGAAGATCAGATAGAGAGACAAGAGCAACGCCATGAACAGCGGAATCCACACGTACAGCATTTTCTGGAAAAACGGCAAGTTACGCAAAATATACGACTCCGGCATAACGATCAAATAGCTGAAATCGGTGTACGCCGAAGGCTTGGATAAGACGAGGTAGGACTCGCCGCCTTGCCTCACGACGCCATAGGAATCTTTCATCTCGCTGACCTTCTTACGGAATTGCTCGTCCTGCAGCGGTTTGAATGCATCGTCGTCGGCTATGACCGTTTCGGCCGGATCGATCAGGAAGGTACTGCCGACAGAGCCGACCTCGAAGCTGTCCATCCCCCGCATCATGCTCTCGGCCCGCACCAGAACGCCGGCGAACACTTCGGAACCCATGTCGACGAACTTCAGCAAGTAGTAGATATCCCCGATCTTCATCGTCTCCCATTCCGGGGAGAAGGCGAGCGTGTTGTTCTTCAGATGCCTCGTCGTCCAATCCTTCAGCGCGGCCTGCTTGCTCACCGAGTTGCCGCTGTATTGCGTCGTCAGGAAGATTTCGTCCTCTTTGCGGTTATAGACGAACAGCGAATCGATGTTGTAGTTCATCCCTAGCGAGTTGCCTATGAAATTGTTCTGGATTCGGATTTTGGCTAGCGTGTAGCCGTCATCTTTCGCCGATAAATTTTTGATGCTGGCGATATCGGGGTCGCTCTGTTTCAGTCGCAGCAAATAATAGACGAACTCGAGCAATATTTTGTCGTTCTCGCGAACGTTGACGGACAGTAGCTTGTTGTAGTTGGAGGAAACCTGCTGGCGAACGACGTTCATGGCGTACAGGTTATTGTAAATGAGGAAGGCGACGATCGGCACGATGATGAGCAGGAAGCCGAATACGATCTTGAATCTTACCGACTGCCAATACTTCACGGCGCGCTCCCCCTGTAAGTCGATGTTGCCATTAGCATAACCTACCATTTCCGGAATGGGCAACACGTATTTCGATAGAACATTCCGAACGCAAAATACGCCGCCTGCTCCCTCCAAGGGAACAAGCGGCGTACGTTTGGTACACGATAAGGATTTATTCGTTGTGAACTCCCTCGGCCGGCTTCGCTTCGTTACCGAAGCGTCCAAGCCGCTCGAGCGTCAGCTTATAGCCGTCGTTGCCGTAGTTGAGGCAGCGTTTCACGCGGGAGATCGTAGCCGTGCTCGCACCCGTCTCCGATTCGATCTGGTTATACGTATGCCCTTTGCCGAGCATGCGCGCAACCTCCAACCGCTGGGAAAGCGATTGAATCTCGTTCACCGTGCACAGATCGTCGAAAAACACATAAGCTTCTTCTACATCCTTCAACGTCAGGATTGCCTCGAATAGTTGGTCGATCGATTTATCGTTCAGCTTCTTTAATTGCATGATCGCGTGCTCCTTCCCTCGCGAACTTCCCCTGCCGAAAGCGATGCATCGGCGCATGGCATGTTCGCACAAACCTATGATCCCATTGTACTTCGTAGCTTCGTATTCTTCAAGCGTCACCGTATTTCCGCATTACAGAGGTAAAATGTCCGGGTAGGCGGGCATTCGTCCATGCCGCTCGGGGCATTCGCACATATGTATAACCAAACGTAAACCTATGCGTCGCTTTGCATGGGGTTGAATAACGAAGAAGGGGGTGACTTCATCATGTACGATCCGTATACGCCCTCCGATCGCAACTGGACATCGGGCCAGGATTCGTTTCCCGGTATTGGACCCACGTTCTCCGGTCCTCCTGCCGAGGTCAATCCGACGGTGTTGCCTACGCAGACGGGATCGACGGGCTCCTCCATCAAACTCCCGTTCAACATCAATATTTCGAACCTGAACGATCTGAAGGCGATGTTCGATCGCATGGGCGGCATCGAAGGCGTCATGTCCATGGTGGGCAAAGCCCAGAAGTTCATGTCCACGATGCAGCAAGTGGCGCCGCTCGTCAAGCTGTTCATGGGCAAAAAGGGATCATCCGCGGACAAATCGACATCCCGCCCGCGGCGCAGAAGGCGGACGACCGCAAGGCGTCCGGCTGCCCGTCGCAGACGTATTTCCTCCAAGAAGCGCTAACGGAGACGCGGAATTAAAACATGATGGCCTGAAGCAGGAAGTTCCCGCTTCAGGCCATTTTGTTTGCGTGTTAGGACTCGTACTCGAGGAAGGGATCCGGCAGGACGATAACATGCGCTTGGGCATCGCTGACTCCCGTGTAAAGCGATGCGGTTCCGTTCGGATGCCGGATGAGCCCGCCGCTGAACAACACGTCGATCAAATCCGGCCGCTTGGCCGGTCCGTCCGGGAACATCGCCCGCGTCGCGATCAGCTTGATCGGCGTCGTCCGATGCGTAGCCGGGTCGTAGGCGAACACCATCGGATAATAGTGCCGGATGTTGTCGTCTTCCATCCTCGCGATATGGCCGAGCACGCCGATCTTGCCGCTGCGGAGCAAATGCGCTTCGTTCGCGCCGCCCCACTCGTCGAGCAAAAACTGATTTTTGAACAGTCTGGCCGAGGAGATAATCTCCTCTGTTAATTCCGACAAAGCCCCGACTTCCGTATACCCGATAAGCGCCCGCGCGCCATCGACCATCATCGGACGCGTGAACACGCCAATGCGCCCGCTCTCCAAGCCGATAAGCCGAATATCCTTCATCGTTAGCGGACCTTTGGCGAACGGCTCCAGTTGCGCGATCGAATGCCCGCGATAGAATACGGTCCTCCAAGACGAAACGTAGTGCGGATCGTCTCCATCGAAGTACACCTCAACGCCTCCGAAGACGAGTTCACCTTCGATGAAGGTAACGAACGGATCTTGCAGCGCTAAGACCGGCGCTCCGTTCCTCGGTACCCACTCGCCGTTCCGCTCGACGAAGAAGACGACCTCGGACGATTCTTTGTCTCGATCCTCGACGCGTCCGGCAATGACGGGCTCACCGTTATCGATGAAAGGCGCGCATATATTGTATACGTCCCGCTTGCCTACACCCGCGAAGATCAACTGCTCGCCTCTCGCCTCGGGTGGATGAACCATGAACTCCCGCAACAATTCGACACATGATTTCGCCCGCTCGGTGTATACAAGCATTATGTCGCCCTCCAGACATGATCAGGGGCCGAAATGAGTTAAACGAACAAGCTTACTAACAAGTAGACAAGCATCGAAATCACGCTGGCGATCGGTATCGTAATGACCCAAGTCCATACGATTCTGCCGGCCATGCTCCATTTGACGCTGGAAAATTTCTTGGCGGAGCCTACGCCGAGAATCGAAGAAGTAATCGCATGCGTGGTGCTGACCGGAAAGTTCGACAACGTCGCCGTCAAAATAACGGACGCGGAAGACAAGTCCGCCGCGAATCCGTTGATCGGCTCGATTTTGAAGATTTTAGTGCCCATCGTCTTAATGATTTTCCATCCGCCGACCGACGTGCCGAGCGCCATGGCCGTTGCTGCACCCAGCTTAACCCATATCGGAATGTCCACATCCATGCTCGGTTCGAAATCCGCCGCGACAAGCGCCATCATAATGATGCCCATGGCCTTCTGCGCGTCATTCGTACCGTGAGTGAACGATTGGAACGCCGCCGTCAGCACTTGACCGGAACGGAACACTTTGTTGATGCGGTGCGGACTCGAGTTGGCGAAGATGTGCTTCAGAATGAACATGATGATATAACCGATAATGAACGCAACGATCGGCGATATGATCAGCCATTTGACGATCTTCGTGAAGCCCGCGTAGTTAATGCCGTCGAAGCCCTCCGAAGCGATGACCGCGCCGGCCAGCGCGCCGATGATCGCATGCGAGGAAGAAGAAGGAAGGCCCAACCACCACGTTATAAGGTTCCACAGTATAGCCGCGATCAGCGCGGCTATTATTACCGTCAATCCGTGGTCTAACTCGAGCGGATTGGCGATATCTTTACCGATCGTCTTGGCGACGCCGGTAAACATAAGCGCACCTAACAGGTTCATCGCGGACGCCAAAATAATCGCCCGACGAGGTGTCAAGGCACGCGTAGATACGGACGTCGCGATGGCGTTCGCCGTATCGTGGAAACCGTTGATGAAGTCGAAGCCTAGCGCTAATAAGACGATAATCACGACTAATAACGTTTGATAATCCATTATATTCTGTTCAGTCCCCGTTCGCGCCGATCAAGAATTGCGCATGATTATAGATTGCAGCGTATTCGCGACGTCTTCGCACGAGTCCGTCGTCTCTTCTAATCGCTCGTAAATTTCCTTGTGCTTGATCAGCTCGATCGGATCCTTCACGTTCAGGAACAGATGCTTGATGCCTTGGCGCATCAACTCGTCGCCTTCGTTCTCCAGCTCGTTAAGCTTCACGCAATACGGCTGAATAGCGAGCAGCTTCTTCTGAGTCAGCAAATAAATCGCCGATTTGATTTCTTGCGCGCAATTGCGCAAGCAAATGCCGAACTTGCGGATGAACGGATCGGCCTTCGTGATCTGGTACATTTCGAAACGGGACGCGCAAGCTTCGATACCGTCCAGCACGTCGTCCAGCTTCTTGATCAGCTCCATGATGTCCTCGCGCTCGATCGGCGTGATGAACGTCTTGTTCAGTTCGGTCAAAATTATATGGGTGCACTTGTCACCCTTATGCTCATAGTCCTTCATTTCTTTGGCGAAAGCCGTTACGTCCGGCAGATCGCCGTTCACTGCGTTAGCGAATCGATCGACGGTTTCGTAAATAACGTCGGCCATTTCTTCGAGCGTCTTAAAAAAAATGTCTTTTTTACGGAGGAACACGGATAGCCCTTCTTTCCCATTGAGTACCTACTTAATAAACCTTGCATCCATTTTTTACATCCGGATGACCACTCAATATTTTATCATAGGCTGGACGAGCTTGGTATGCCTACCTTTGACACTTTCGACACATTTTTTAAGGTTACCAGCGAGGGGAAATCGTAGTCGGATAGTGCCGACATTTTTTTATATTCGCCGATACATGCAATCACGAAAAAAAGCCCGCGCTCGGCACGGACTTTAATCGGTTGCGATCGTTATTATTGATACGTTAAGTATGAGTTCAGCGCCTTGGCGTTCGGTACGACGTGATAATAAGTGACTCCCGGGATGAACGGCAGCTCCGCTCCGTCTTTCATCAAGCGGATCGTGTCGCCTTCCTTGCGCTCCCACTTGCATGGAATCGCTTTGCCTTGCTGGAACAATACCGCGTCCCCGCCGCTGTTGAGGTCAAGCTCGAGCCGTCCGTAATCGTCGTAAGTCACGTACTTGGAGGCCAGCACGACCAAGTTGGTCGCCGTCAGCTGCTGATTGTTGTTCTTGTCAATATGCGGCTTATCGTTGATGAACCGGTTGTACTTGGACGTGGCGCTATCGTACGCATAGGAAACTTTGTAATCCTGCAGCATGAATTTGATATCGATCTTCGTCGCGGCTTCGGCGGTTGCCAATGCGGGAGGAGCAGGATCGAACGAAAGCTGCGGCACCGTAACTGTCGTCGTGTACTTGCGTTTCACAACCGCTTCGCGAAGCTTCTCGAGCGTCGTGTATACGTTATGCGGCGCTTTGCGCGTCTTATCGCGGTAGAAGTAAGCCCCGGCGTTGTTAATCTCGTCGAGCGTCTGCTTCTTCTGACGTTGCAAGATGGCGAGCGCGTCGTTGCTTGCGCCGACGTGGACGAGGACGCTGTTATAAAATTCTCCGACTTGCAGGAAATAAGGACGAATGCTGCGAACCGGACCGATCGGATCGGTAAAATCTTTGCTTTGGAAAATGGCGACTAGACGCGTGATTCCGCCCTCGGCAAGCAGCTCCCATACGATATCGGCATTCGTTAAACCGGATTGGGGACGCGCGGGCGCCAAGTTGTTGATCATGACGCCGAACGGACGATTCGTTACCGCTTGCTCGACCGGCAACCCGGTCAGAGGCGCGACGAATGCGGCGATCGGAGTCGGCGTAGGCGTAGGCGATTCCGAAGGCGATGCGGTCGAAGTCGGCAACGCGCTTGCGGACTCCGTCGGCGCGGTTACCGGCTTATCGTTACCGCCGCATGCCGAAAGCCCGACGAGACTGAGAGACAAAGCTACTGCTGCATACTTCTTGCTCCATGTAAGACGAGATTTCAAGAGAAGATCCCTCCGTCAGCATTCGGGTTATTCTCCCATTAAACCACAACGGACGGAGCTTGTCTTGATCCCAACGTCTTATCGCGTCAGATGCTCCAGTGCTGCCAGTCCTGCTGCCGCGTTTCGTGGCTGTTCAGCCATGCCAGCGTCGAGTCGAACAGCTCCTGCTTATGAAGACCTTGCGTATACGTATGATCCGCTTGGAACAGGATGTTCTTGTCGCAGCGGCCCTCTCCGCGCAGCCAGAACGTCTTCTCCAATAAGAAGCTATAATCGGCCGGGATGACGTCGTCGGAAGTCCCGTGAGCTACGAAAACGTCGCCGTGGAACTTCTGCGCTTCCTGGAACGGCTGGTGCTGCTGCAACGATTCGAAGAACTTCGGCTTCAGTCGGTAGCCTTGATAGTCTGCTTGCCCTTTGCTAGCGGCATCTTCGTATACTTTGCGTCCGACGATGCGGACGATATCGTTGAATGGATGGGCTACCGGCGACCACAGCGCGAGCGATTTCACTCGGCGGTCCCTCGTTCCGGTAAGTAGCGCGACGGCGCCGCCCAAGCTATGGCCAAGCAGCGTAACCCGCAGCGGATCGACGCAATCGAGGCTGAGGCTGTAATCCAGAACTGAGCGGGTTTGCGCGATCATCGAATCGAGCCCATGCTCTCCGTATATACCGCCGCTCTCTCCGCATCCCGCGAAGTCGAAGCGGATGACCAGATAGCCGCTATGCGCGAGCTGTCTGCTTGCCAGCAGGAACAGTCTATCTACGCCGATCCGGTTGCCGACGAAGCCGTGGCATATAACGACGAGCGGCATTTTATTGGCCGTTACCTGTTCGTCCTTGACCGGGTAATGAATTGTTGCCGTAAGCGCGATGTCTTCATGGCGAATCGTGATTGGTTTCTCCATGATGTAAACCCCCTTCAATAACCGTTAATTCCGATAAGTTAACTATGAATTAAAGATTATCATCGTTATAAGGGGATGTCAAGAGATAGCTTAACGTAAATTGAACGTCGTTTACGGGATTAACGCGTGCAACGGTGTGGGGCGCCGTTAGAGCGGCGAAGTTAGCGCGATTGGCTCATGCAACGGTGCGTGGCACCGTTAGAGCGGCGAGTTGGCGCGATTGGCTCGTGCAGCGGTGCGTGGCACCGTTAGAGCAGCGAGTTGGCGCGATTGGCTCGTGCAGCGGTGCGTGGCACCGTTAGAGCGGCGAGTTAGCGCGATTGGCTCGTGCAACGGTGTCTGGCACCGTTAGAGCGGCGAGTTAGCGCGATTGGCTCGTGCAACGGTGTCTGGCACCGTTAGAGCAGCGAGTTGGCGCGATTGGCTCGCGCAACGGTGTGTGGCACCGTTAGAGCGGCGAGTTGGCGCGATTGGCTCGTGCAACGGTGTGCGGCACCGTTAGAGCGGCGAGTTGGCGCGATTGGCTCGTGCAGCGGTGCGTGGCACCGTTAGAGCGGCGCACGAATCGCCAATAATTGGACACACTAAGGGAAAGCTTGCCTCAATTGAAAGGAGCTTCCCCTCATGAAATCGTTCGTAACCTGGCTGTCCGAGCATACGCTTACCGCCGTGTTGATCGTAGGAACGGCTTATGCGTTGTGGTTCGTCCTCTCGCATCGCAAGGAATTGTTCCGCAAAGAATAGCACCGCCCGTCACCCCTTAACGCAAGGGATAACGGACGGTGCTATTTGGGTTCGTTTATTAGATTAGCGCTTTAGCCGCAATGTCGGTTCGGTTCATTTTGCCTTCGAACGAAATGCGGTTTGCCGCGGCATAGGCGTTAGCGCGCGCTTCGGCAATGCCCACGCCGCGCCCGACTATGCCGAGCACCCGACCGCCGTTCGTTACGATTTGGTCGTCTTTGCTTGCGGTACCGGCGTGGAAGACTAGCGCTTGCTCCTCGCTCACTTCTTCAAGCCCCGTAATCGGAAGCCCTTTCGCGTAGGAGCCAGGATATCCGCCGGAAGCTAACACGACGCATACCGCAGCTTCTTCGCTCCACGTAATGTCGATCTCGTTCAACCGGCCGTTGATCGATGCCAAGAAAATATCGAGCAAATCGGTCTGCAGGCGCGGAAGCACCACTTGCGTCTCCGGATCGCCGAAGCGAGCGTTGAACTCGATCGTCTTCGGTCCGTCCTTCGTAATCATGAGACCCGCGAACAATACGCCGCGGAATGGACGGCCTTCGGACACCATCGCGCAAGCTGTCGGCTTAATGATGTTCTCTATCGCGTCGTCGATAATCGACTGGTCGATATGCGGCAGAGGCGAATACGTGCCCATGCCGCCGGTATTCGGACCTTTGTCGCCGTCGTACGCCGGCTTATGGTCTTGCGCCGGGGACATCGGACGTACCGTCTCTCCGTCTACGAACGCCAAGATAGACATTTCCTGTCCTTCAAGGAACTCCTCGATGACGACTTTATCTCCGGCCGCGCCGAACGAACGGCTGACCATCGTCTCCTCGAGCGCCTTCTCCGCTTCCTCGCGGGTGAAGCAGACCGTTACGCCTTTACCTGCTGCAAGTCCGTCCGCCTTAATAACGATCGGCACCGGTTGCGATTGCAAGTAGTCGCGTGCCGCCGCGTAATCCGTGAACGTCTCGTACTTCGCCGTCGGGATATCGTATTTGCGGAGCAGGTTTTTCATGAAGATTTTGCTGCCTTCGATCTCGGCGGCGTTCTTGCGAGGGCCGTACACCGGAATGCGGGCCGCTTCGAAAGCGTCCACGATGCCCGCGGCAAGCGGGTCATCCGGTCCGATGACCACAAGATCGATCCCGCTGTCTTGCGAGAACTGCACGAGACGGTCGAATTCGAACTCCCCGATATCCACGTTCTCCGCGATCAAAGCCGTACCGGCGTTACCCGGCGCGCAGTACAATTGCTTAACTTTGTCGCTGCGCTTCAACGCCCACAGAATCGCATGCTCGCGTCCGCCGCGTCCTACCACTAGAATGTTCACGGATTAGACCTCCTTGTTGAAGACCGTCAAAGAAATCGAGCCGTCGTCTACGCCGATCGTTTTCACCAGAAGCGAAATTTTATTGTCTTCGTTGAGCAGGCTCCAATAGTAGCTCGCCGTCTCTTGCGCGTTGTTGAACAGCGGCGCCAGCTTCGGCTCGCCTTGGAACGAAGGCAGCGGATTGCCGTCGCCCACGTAGGTCGATATGAAGTGGCCGTAACCCGCGATCGCGTTCTCGTAATGGAAATACTGACGTTTCGTCTGTGACTCGTCGTTCTCGTTCGACTTAAGGATCGACAGCTTGTAGGCGTTCTGCTTGTCGTTCAAATCGACGATGCCCGAGATGCGCGGCGTGAAGTTCTGCGGGTCCGGCTCGTACGTGCGCGTTCCGAGCGCTTGCTCGAACGTGCCGCCTTGGCGCAGCGCCTCGTAGATCGTGTCGGTCTGGTCGCCGTTCGTCACGATGTGCGCGCCGTCCGTATGTCTGAGCGGATAATAGATGATGAGCGAAGGGTCCGACAGCTTCGCCGGATCGGCTGCTTCCGTCCGCAGAAATCCGTTCTCTTCCGGAACGAAAATACGATTGCGACTGTTTTCGCTCCTTCCCATGATCCAATAAACTTGCATGTATCGGGTCGCGTCCGGAGTCAGTCCGATGATGATACCTCGTCCCGGGTACGCGTTTTGTCTTAATTCTTGAACGGTGCTTTCCGCTTGCTTCTGCCATTGTGCGCTCATGCTCGTAACACCCTCCCCGTTAGTGATGGAACAGGCGTACGCCCGAATACACCATGACCATATCGTAATCGTTCGCGGCTTGCACCACTTCTTCGTCGCGCAGCGAGCTGCCCGCCTGGATGATGTATTTCACGCCGCTGCGGCTTGCACGGTCGATATTATCGCGGAACGGCAAGAACGCGTCGGAACCGTACGATACGCCTTGAAGTCCGCTCAGCCATTCGCGCTTCTGTTCCCGCGTCAAGCGCGCAGGTACTTCTTCGAAGCAGCCTTCCCAGCTCGCTTGCTCGATCGGAGTGAGTTCGTCTTCCAACCACAGATCGATGGCGTTGTTCTGTTCGGCGCGCGCAAGCCCTTCGCGGAACTTCATGTTCAGCGCTGCCGGATGCTGACGCAGGAACCAACGGTCCGCTTTGTCTCCCGCAAGGCGCGTGCAATGAATGCGCGACTGTTGGCCTGCGCCGATACCGATCGTCTGGCCGTCCAGCGCGTAGCAGATGGAGTTGGATTGCGTATATTTCAATGTGATGAGAGCGACTAGCAAATCGCGTTTCGCGTTGTCCGGCAAATCCTTGTTCGCCGTCACGACTTTGTCGAATACCGAAGCGTCAGGCACGGCGCTATTGCGCTCCTGTTGAAGCTTCATTCCGAACAAAGTGCGGGTTTCGATCGGGTCGGGAACATACTCGGGATCGATTTGCAAAATCAAATACTTGCCGCCTTTTTTCTGCTTCAAAATCTCGAGCGCCTCAGGCGTGTAACCCGGCGCCACGACTAGGTCGGACACTTCGCGTTTGAGCAACAGCGCCGTCGAGGCATCGACGACGTCGCTTAAAGCTGCCGCATCCCCGAAGGAGGACATGCGGTCGGCGCCGCGCGCGCGCGCATAAGCCGTCGCCAGCGGCGAAAGCTCCGCGCCGTCGACGAAGTACGCTTTGGCCAACTCAGGCGTCAACGGCGCATACACGGCCGCTCCTGCTGGGCTGACGTGCTTAAAGGAAGCCGCAGCCGGCAATCCGGTCGCTTGGCGCAGCTCGCGCACGAGCTGGAATGCGTTCAATGCGTCGCATAAGTTGATGAAGCCAGGGTCTCCGTTAACGACCTTCAGCGGTAGCGGTTTTCCGTCCGCCGTCAGCTTGGCTTCCTTCTGATGCGGGTTCATGCCGTATCTCAAACCAATTTCGTATACTTCGCTCATCGTTTGTTCGCCCTTTCCATTGTCGCTTGCCGTCCGCTTCTAGCATTGCGAGACCGTAACTACTCTGCCGCTTAGCGACACTCTACCGTCCGCTATCCATTTCACGACTTCCGGCAGCATCGCGTGTTCCGCTTGCTGGATGCGCGCGCCGAGAGTTTCCTTCGTATCGCCTTCTTGGACTTCTACCGCTCGCTGAGCGATAATCGGTCCCGTATCCGTACCGCCGTCCACGAAATGGACGGTTGCTCCGGTTACTTTCGCCCCGTAGGCGATCGCTTGCCCGATGCCGTCCATCCCCGGAAACGCGGGGAGCAAAGCAGGATGAATATTAATCATTCGCCCGTAATAAGGCTCGACGAGCACGTTCGTCACGAGTCGCATATAGCCGGCCATGACGATTAATTCGATGCCTTTATCCTGAAGCTTCGCCACGATTTGCTCTTCGTAAGCTTCGCGGGACGCGAATTCCTTCGGGTTGAAAAGGTACGATTCTATTTCGAATGCTTTGGCGCGCTCGAGCACATAGGCCGAAGGCTTATCGCACACGACGAGCGAGATCGTTGCATCGATCCCGCCCGCGCGTATAGCATCAGCTAGCGCCTGAAAGTTGCTTCCGCTGCCGGAAGCGAATACCGCTATTTTCAGCGGCACGGCTCGGGTCATGGAAACTCAACGCCTTCGAACGTGACGACCTTGTTGCCTTCCGTCACGGTGCCGATGCGGTACGCTTGCTCGCCCTGAGCCTTCGCGATACGGAGCGCTTCCTCCGCTTGATCCGCAGGCACGACGAGTACCATGCCGATGCCCATATTGAACGTCGTGTACATATCACGATCGGTGATTGCGCCGTCGCGTTGCATGAGGTTGAAGATCGGAAGCACCGGCCATGCGCCGAGCTTGATATCGACGTTCACGCCGTCCGGGAGGACGCGCGGAATGTTCTCAATGAAGCCGCCGCCCGTAATGTGCGCCATGCCTTTGATCTTAACGCTCTCGATGATGTTAAGAATTTGCTTCACGTAAATGCGAGTCGGCTCGATCAGCACTTCGCCGAGCGTCTTGCCTTCGAGTTCGGGAAGCTTGTCCGTAAGCGCGTAGCCCTTCTGTTCGAGCAACAATCTGCGCACGAGCGAGAAGCCGTTGGAGTGCACGCCGCTAGAAGCGAGACCGATGACCGCGTCTCCCGCAGCGATCGTGGAGCCGTCGATCGCTTTCGGGCGATCCACGATGCCTACGGTGAAGCCGGCGATATCGTATTCGCCTGCGCTGTACATGCCCGGCATTTCCGCCGTTTCGCCGCCGATAAGCGCGCAGCCTGCTTGCTGGCAGCCGTCGGCGATGCCTTTGACGATCGCTTCGATCTTCTCGGGAATGATCTTGTCGCACGCCAGATAGTCGAGGAAGAAGAGCGGCTCAGCGCCGGTAACGATGACGTCGTTAACGCACATCGCGACCGCATCGATGCCGATCGTGTCATGCTTGTCCATCGCGAACGCGAGCTTCAGCTTCGTGCCGACGCCGTCGGTGCCGCTGACGAGCACGGGCTCCTCGTACTTATCCTTGTTCAGGCCGAAAAGCCCGCCGAATCCGCCGAGACCGGTAAGGACTTCGGGGCGGAACGTTTTTTTGACGTGTTTCTTCATCCGTTCGACGGCTTCGTTGCCCGCGGCGATGTCGACGCCGGCTTGTTTGTAGGCTTCGGACACAAACTCCACTCCTTTGTATGGGTCATAATCGCCACTTCAGAACGAACCATCGGGTTCCGCCTGCTGTTCCAGTCGCGTGATCGGATTAGACGATGAGGTAATCACGCGACTGAAAAGGCAGGACGTAAACTCTCCACCCGATGATTGTTCTTACGTTGCTCAGACCCTTGTAAGTCGTTCTATTGTACCTTCGCGGGACAAGCCCGCGTCGAAAAGCTGGATTGGGCAACTCCGCTTAGTAGGTTACCCTTCGGCGGAGGTGCTGCCTTCGGTTCGAATCTTAGTCGCAGCTGCAAGAAGTCAGCTTAGCGTCCTCGAATTGAACCTTGGTCGGGTAGTCGTTGTTGAAGCACGCGAGGCAGAGCCCCCGGTTCTTCTCGTTATCGTGACCGCCGACGGAATCGATAAGGCCGGTCTCGCTCAAGAAATAGAGCGAATCGGCGTTGATCGCCTGGCGAATTTCCTCGACCGTCTTGCTAGAAGCGATCAGATCCGCCGGGTTCGGCGTATCGATGCCGTAGTAGCAAGGGTTCATGAACGGCGGCGAAGTGATGCGCACGTGAACTTCGAGCGCGCCTGCCTCGCGCAGCATGTTGACGATTCGCAGCGAAGTCGTACCGCGCACGATCGAGTCGTCGATCATGACGACGCGTTTGCCTTCGACGACTTTGCGTACCGCAGACAGCTTCATCTTAACGCCCTTCTCGCGAAGCTCTTGGGAAGGCTGGATGAACGTACGTCCGGTATATTTGTTCTTAATGAGTCCGAGTTCGTAAGGAATACCCGTCTGCTCCGCATAGCCGATCGCGGCGGAAATCGAAGAATCCGGCACGCCGGTAACGATGTCGGCGTCGACGAACGCTTCTTGCGCGAGCTGCTGTCCCATGCGCTTGCGCGCGGAGTGTAAGTTCACGCCGTAGATGTCGCTATCCGGACGCGCGAAGTAGATGTACTCCATCGCGCAGATCGCGCGGCGTTCCATCGGCGCGAACCGATCCTCGTGAAGACCGTCGCTGTCGAGCACGAGCAGTTCGCCCGGTTGTACGTCGCGAACGTATTCGGCGCCCGTCGTTTCCAAAGCGCACGATTCCGAAGCGAAAATATACGCATCGCCCAGGCGACCCATGACGAGCGGACGCAAGCCATGCGGATCGCAAGCGGCAATAAGTTTGTCTTTCGTCATGATCAGGAACGCGAAGCCGCCGATCAGACGCGCGAACGCGTCCTTGACCGCTTCGACGAGATCCTTCGGCGACCGCGCGATCAAATGCGCGATGACTTCGGTATCGCTCGTCGTCTGGAAGATCGAGCCGCTCTCCTCGAGCTCCTTGCGGATGCCCGGCTCGTTCACGAGGTTGCCGTTCGTGCAGACGGCGAGATCGCCGCCGCGGTACTTGAAGACGAGCGGCTGCGCGTTGCCGAGTTGGCTGGCGCCGGACGTCGAATACCGCACATGGCCGATCGCGTGGCTGCCCGACAAGCTCTCCAACCGGTCGCGGTCGAACACTTCTTTGACGAGCCCCATCCCGCGATGGTAATGGAACGTGCCTTCGTCGGACGTGCAGATGCCGCAGCTTTCTTCACCGCGATGTTGTAGCGCATGCAAGCCGAAGAAGGAGATGTTGGCGGCTTCGGGATGACCGTACACCCCGAATACGCCGCACTCTTCTTTCAATTTATCGAAGATCGAATCCCGACTGCTGTTGCCTTCGTTGTAGTAGTCTCCGGTCCAGAAGCGCGTCACTGCTGTACCTCCGTTCGCCAATCGAGTTGTCATTTATTTGATTTTACCGTTCATTTTCGAAGAAATCGCCGTTTTCCATTCGTGGCGCAGCTCTGCGACCGATGCGTCAATCGCGTTATGGCCGCCGATAACAATTTTCAAGCGCTCGCCGGTTACGACGCCCAACCGCTCAACCGCAACGCCTGCAGCCGTTACAGCAGCCGCGAGTGCATCCGCATTGTCCGGTTTAGCCGTCAAAAGAATACGGGATTGCGATTCGCTGAACAACGCGATGTCCGGACGCAGGTTCGAACCGAACGTTACGTCTGCACCTAGACCGCGACCGAAGCCGGATTCGGCCAAAGCCGCTGCCAAGCCGCCTTCGGACAAGTCGTGCGCGGAAGCGACGAGGCCCTGCTGAATCGCGCCAAGCACAGCGCCTTGCAACCGCTTCTCAACCGTCAAATCCAATTCGGGAGGACGGCCTTCCGTTACGCCGTGAACTGCGTATTGGAATTCGCTGCCGCCGAGCTCTGCTTTCGTCTCGCCAAGCAAGAAGATAACGTCGCCTTCGGCTTTGAACTCTTGCGTCGTGATGTGATCCGTATCGTGTACGAGACCTACCATTCCGACGACCGGCGTCGGGTAGATCGCGCCGTTTCTGTTCTCGTTATACAGCGATACGTTACCACCGATGACCGGCGTCTCGAGCACGCGGCAAGCTTCCGCCATGCCGTCGACCGATTTCTCCATTTGCCAGAAGATTTCGGGCTTCTCCGGGCTGCCGAAGTTCAAGTTATCCGTAATCGCGAGCGGCTCCGCGCCGGAGCAAACGATGTTGCGTCCTGCTTCGGCAACCGCGATGCGTCCGCCGACTTCCGGATCCAAGTAGACGAAACGTCCGTTGCAGTCCGTCGTCATCGCCAGCGCCTTGCGGGTGCCGCGAATCGTAACGACCGCCGCGTCCGAACCCGGACGTACCGCCGTCGACGTGCGAACCATGTAATCGTATTGGTTGTAAACCCACTCTTTGCTTGCGAGCGAAGGGGAACCTAGCACTTTTTTCAATGCCGCGTTCAGGTCGATCACTTGCTCGTAGCCGTTCGTATCGATGGAGCCGTTTTTCACGTAGTATTCAGGTACGCTGGATGGCTTGTCGTAGATCGGGCAATCGTCGACTAGCGCTTTAACCGGCATATCACCGACCAGTTCGCCTTTGTGGAACAGTTTCAGGCGGCCGTCGTCGGACACTTTGCCGACTTTCGCGCAATGCAGTCCCCAACGTGCGAAGATGCCTTTGGCTTGCTCTTCGTGCTGCGGTTCGCAGACGAACAACATGCGCTCTTGCGATTCGGACAGCATCATCTCGTAAGCGGTCATGCCTTCTTCGCGTTGCGGCACCTCGTCGAGGTACAGCTCCATACCGTTGCCGGCTTTGCTCGCCATCTCCGCGCTGGAGCACGTAAGGCCAGCCGCTCCCATGTCTTGAATGCCAAGGACGATGCCGGAGTCGATCAGCTCGAGCGTTGCTTCCATAACGAGCTTCTCCATGAACGGATCGCCGACTTGTACCGCCGAACGCTTAGCTTCGGACTCGGCCGTCAAATCTTCGGATGCGAAAGTCGCGCCGTGAATGCCGTCGCGTCCCGTTGCCGGACCGACGTAGAACACCGGGTTGCCGATGCCTTTGGCTACGCCGCGTTGGATTTTATCGTGATCGATCAAGCCGACGCACATCGCGTTAACGAGCGGGTTGCCTTCGTACGCTTCGTCGAACATGATTTCGCCGCCGACCGTCGGGATGCCGATGCAGTTGCCGTAGCCCGCGATGCCGCTAACGACGTGCTCGAACAAATATTTCACTCTATCGCTTTCCAGACGTCCGAAACGCAAGGAGTTCAACAGAGCAACCGGACGCGCGCCCATCGAGAAAATATCGCGAATGATGCCGCCGACGCCCGTAGCCGCGCCTTGGTAAGGTTCTACCGCGGACGGGTGGTTGTGGGATTCGATCTTGAACACGACCGCTTGGTTATCGCCGATGTCGACGATGCCCGCGCCTTCGCCCGGACCCATCAGGACGCGTGGTCCCGTGATCGGGAACCGTTTCAAAAGAGGCTTCGAGTTTTTATATGCGCAGTGCTCGGACCACATAACGCTGAAAACGCCGATTTCGGTGTAGTTCGGCTTGCGGCCCATGAATTCGCAGATGAGGGCATATTCTTTGTCGGACACGCCGAATTGCTTATATATTTTTTGTTCCGCGATTTGCTCTACGGTAGGTTCTTTAGCGGATACTTGCTGCGCCATTGCGTTCCCTCCAAGCGTTAAGTACTGACGTGAACATGCGAACGCCGTCGTCGGAGCCGAGGATTTCGGCTACGGCGCGTTCCGGATGCGGCATCATGCCGACGACGTTGCCGGCTTCGTTACATACGCCTGCAATGCCGTCGACCGAACCGTTCGGATTTTCGCCCGCATAGCGGAAAACGATCTGGTTGTTCGCTTTGAGTTGTTGCAGCGTAGCGTCGTCGACGTAGTAGCTGCCTTCGCCGTGCGCGATCGGAATATCGATGACGTCGCCTTTGGCGTAGCCGTTCGTGAACGCCGTCGCGTTGTTCTCGACGACGAGGTCCACTTGATGGCAACGGAATTTCAGCGAGCTGTTGCGGATTAGAGCACCCGGGAGCAAGCCTGCTTCCGTCAAAATTTGGAATCCGTTGCAAATGCCGAGCACGAACTTGCCGGCTTCGGCCGCCTTGCGAACTTCCGCCATAACCGGCGCGAATTGCGCGATGGCGCCGCAACGCAGGTAATCTCCGTAGGAGAAACCGCCCGGCACGAGAATCGCGTCATACTCGGACAAATCCGTAGCCGTATGGAACACATAGTCGACCGATTGGCCGATCGTATCTTCTACCGCTTTGTAGCAGTCGATATCACAGTTGGAACCCGGAAAAACGAGGACCGCGAATTTCATGGCGTCTTAGCCCTCCAATTCGAAGCGATAGTCTTCAACGACCGTGTTCGCCAGCAGCTTTTCGCACATTTCTTTCAGTTGCGCTTCCGCTTTCGCGCGGTCGTTGCCTGCGATTTCGACTTCCAGGTACTTACCGATGCGGACTTTGCCGACTTCGCCGAAGCCCATCGTGTGTAGCGCGCCTTGTACGGCGTTGCCTTGCGGGTCGAGCACGTTTTCTTTGATCGTTACGTATACTTTCGCTTTCATGAGTTCTCCTCCTGAAAATGGGGTTATGTGTTCGTTCTATTCCATCAATCTGCGTGCAATATCGCGATACCGCTCCGTCGTCGCTTCAACGACTGCGTCCGGCAAGCGCGGAGGCGGGCTGTTCTTGTCCCAATCCGATCCCGCGAGGTAAGCGCGAACCGGCTCCTTGTCCATGCTATCGATCTCGACGTCGAGCGCGTACTTTTCCTTCGCCCAGAAGCGCGAAGAGTCCGGCGTGAATAGTTCGTCGATGAGAATGACTTGTCCGTCGATGATTCCGAATTCGAATTTGCAATCGGCTAAAATGATTCCGCGTTCCGCGCAATAGTCCCGTCCGAACGCATACAGCTTCAAGCTGCGCTCGCGAAGCTCTTCCGCCAGCGCTTGACCGACGCGCGACGCCATTTCCTCGAAAGGAATGTCTTCGTCATGGCCGACGTCGTTTTTGCCTGCCGGAGTAAAGATAGGCTCGTCCAGCTTGCTGTTTTTGCGCAATCCGTCCGGTAACTTGATTCCGTTGACTTCGCCGTTACCTTGATACTGCCGCCAGCCGCCGCCCGTAATGTATCCGCGCACGACGCACTCGATATCGATCCGTTTCGCTTTGCGGCTCACCATAATGCGTCCCGCCAGCTTCTCGGGCTCCGTCACCAAGTCTCCGAGCAACGCCACGTCGGTATGAACGACATGGTTCGGTTGCACGCCGGCCGTCTGTTCGAACCAGTACGCGCTAAGCGTGTTCAGCACGCTGCCTTTGCCGGGAACCGGCGGATCGAGCACGTAGTCGAACGCGGAGATCCGGTCGGTAACGACGATAAGCAGATGCTCGCCCAAATCGTACAGCTCTCTAACTTTCCCCTTGTGAATAAGCGGGGCTTTGACGAGCCCTTCGGCCGTCGCTAACGCTTGGATGGACATAATGGCCTCCCCATGATCAATGCTGTTATTTCAAACCTAAGCGGTCAAAAATCGTATCCACGTGCTTCAGATGCCACGTCGGGTTGAAGCAATCGGCGATTTCTTCGGCCGACAGCAACTCGGTGATCTCGCTCGTCGAAGAGACGATGTCGCGGAAATCGCGTTGCTCTTCCCAAGCTTGCATCGCGCGCGGCTGCACGGTGTCGTACGCCTGCTCGCGGCTAAGGCCTTTGTCGATCAGCTTCGTCATGACGCGACCGGAGAACGGAACGTTATAAGTGCGAGCCATGTTGCGCTTCATGTTTTCCGGGAACACCGTCAAGTTTTTGATGATGTTGCCGAAGCGGTTGAGCATGTAGTTGAGAAGCATCGTCGCATCCGGCAGGATGATGCGCTCGGCGGAGGAGTGCGAAATATCGCGCTCATGCCACAGCGGCACGTTCTCGTAAGCGGTAAGCATGTGGCCGCGAATGACGCGGGACAAGCCGCTCATGTTCTCGCAGCCGATCGGATTGCGTTTGTGCGGCATCGCCGAGGAGCCCTTCTGACCTTTGCCGAACGGCTCTTCTACTTCGCGGAACTCGGACTTCTGCAAGCCGCGGATTTCCGTAGCGAACTTGTCGATCGACGTCGCGATGAGCGCGAACGTTCCCATGTATTCCGCATGACGGTCGCGTTGCAGCGTTTGCGTCGAGATCGGCGCAGCCTTGATTCCGAGCTTCGCGCAAACGAATTGCTCGACTGCCGGATCGATGTTCGCGTACGTGCCGACCGCTCCGGACATTTTGCCGAATTGAACGCCGTCCGCCGCGCGCTCGAATCGCTCGAGGTTGCGTTTCATCTCTTCGTGCCAAAGCGCCAGCTTGAGGCCGAACGTCGTCGGCTCCGCGTGAACGCCGTGGGTACGGCCCATCATCGGGGTGTCTTTATATTTGATCGCCTGGTCGCGCAGGATGGCGATGAAGTTCTCTATGTCTTTTTTCAAAATCGCGTTCGCTTGCAGCAGCAAGTACCCGAGCGCCGTATCTACGACGTCGGTGGACGTCAAGCCGTAATGCACCCATTTGCGCTCAGCGCCCAAGCTCTCGGATACGGCGCGCGTGAAGGCGATAACGTCATGGCGAGTCTCTTGTTCGATCTCGTAGATGCGATCGATATCGAACTTCGCGTCGCGGCGCAAAATAACGGTGTCTTCGTGAGGAATGTGTCCGAGCTCCGCCCATGCTTCGCAGGCTGCAAGTTCAACCTCTAGCCACGCTTGGAATTTGTTCTCTTCGGTCCATATTGCCCGCATTTCGGGGCGGCTGTAACGTTCGATCATGATCGGTTAAACCCTCCATATGTCTGATTGAGAGATCCATTCAAGCGCGGCCTCGACGTTCGGGGCGAGCACGTTGACGTGGCCCATCTTGCGCATGTGTTTCGCTTCGGCCTTGCCGTACAGATGGACTTTCGGCTCGACGCCGAGTTTGTTCGCCACCGCATCGTGCGACTTCATCCATGCCATGAGCGGCTCCATGTGTTCGCCGAGGATGTTCGCCATGACGACCGGCGTCAGCAGCGAAGGATTTCCTAGCGGCAAGTCGCAAATCGCGCGAACGTGCTGCTCAAATTGCGACGTACGGCACGCTTCCATCGTGTAGTGGCCGGAATTGTGCGGCCGCGGGGCAAGCTCGTTGACGAACAGCTTGCCGTCCGCCGTCACGAACATCTCGACCGCGATCAGTCCGACGACGCCCAGCGTCTCGGCGATCGATACGGCGAGCCGCTCGGCTTCGGCCAAAACTTCGGCCGACTCTCGGGCCGGTACGATCGATAAGTGCAGTATATTGCGAACGTGAACGTTCTCGGCCGGCGGGAACGTCCGGACTTCTCCGGAAGGACTTCTGGCCGCGATCACGGATATTTCTTTGTCGAAGCGGATGAACTGCTCCAGCACGAGCTCCGTGCCGGCTTTGCTCGCTTGTTCCCAAGCGGGCGCCAGCTCGTCCTCCGAGCGCAGCACCCATTGGCCTTTGCCGTCGTAGCCGCCGGTCGCCGTCTTCAGTACCGCCGGCAAGCCGAGCCGTGCCGCCGCATCTTGCAACCCTTCCAGGCTGACGATCTCTGCGTAAGGAGCGACCGTCGCGCCCGCAGCTTCGATCGCACGCTTCTCGCGCAAACGATGCTGCGTCGTATAAAGCAGCTTGCTGCCTTGCGGCACGTACGACTCCGCTTCCAGCATCGCCGCGACGTCGGCGTCGACGTTCTCGAATTCGTACGTAATGACGTCCGAGCGCTTGGCAAGCTCTCGCGCCGCATCCCGGTCGTCATACTTGGCGACGATCTGCTCCGCCGTCTGCCCGCATGGCGAATCCGGCGTCGGATCGAGCGTTACGAACTTGTAGCCGAGCCGGTTACCCGCGTGCGCGAGCATGCGCCCGAGCTGGCCGCCGCCGAGCACGCCGATCGTCGCGCCCGGCATAATCGTGCGCTGCGCAGGTGCGTCCGACGGTTCGCAACCGTCTATTCCGCAAGCCTCGCCATCGCCGTCAAACAAGCTATCCAGCTTAATTAGCTCGTTCATGGCAATTCTCCGTTATCTAGCACGTCCTGCGTAATGCGCGCGCGGCGAGCCGCGATCTTAGCTTGGACGCCCGAATCGAAAGAACCGATCATTTGCGCCGCGAGCAAGCCCGCGTTCGTGGCGCCCGCCGCGCCGATCGCGACCGTCGCAACGGGAATGCCGCCCGGCATTTGAACGATCGACAACAACGAATCAAGCCCGTTCAACGCCTTCGATTGAACGGGGACGCCGATGACGGGCAATACGGTTTTGGAAGCGACCATGCCCGGCAAATGCGCCGCGCCTCCCGCTCCCGCGATAATGACCTTGAGACCGCGCTCTACGGCGGTAGCCGCGTATTCGAACATCAAATCCGGCGTACGGTGAGCCGATACGACTTTCTTCTCGTACGGAATCGCGAGCTCGTCCAGAACGTCGCAAGCTTTTTTCATCGTATCCCAATCCGACGTGCTTCCCATAATAATGCCGACAATTGCAGACATAATTCCACCCTTCCCCGTTTAAACCATTTTAATATGAAGCCGAACGTAAGCGCGTTAGAACGCAAAAAGGCCGCTGGGTATGCATACAGCATTCCCCAATCGGCCTTAACTCTCTGTTTGGCATAATTGACGACGTACGACAGCAGAAAGCCCGGACCAAGGGTCCGCGCTCTCTATCAAAAACTCTCGTTCGTCCTATGCCGCGTAGTCCGGAAATTAGGGTTTCCGGGTAGAGACTTATCGGGCCGATTCCCGACATTATACGCGTATTTTCGCTGCTGACGATCAGCAGGCAATTTGCTCTTATAACGCTTCTAAGTTTACTCCACATCTGCGAGGTTGTCAAACAAAGACGAACGCTTTCATGTCTATCAAATATTAATGTTCGTGTTTTGACACTATCCAAGCAAAAGTCCGATGTCGAGTCCTGTCATACGCGGGAACTACCCGGAAATTCGAATAATTTCTGTTGCTTAGCATGCAAGAAACCCCGCCAACTTCTACCCTAAGGGAAGAAATAGCGGGGTTTTGACGCGCGCTTAACGATTGCTTAAATTAACCTTGCGAACCAATGAACGCGTAACGAGCGACTACGAGAATAGCCAAAATCCACATGAGCCAGTGAACCTTGTACTTACCTTTGCCGAACAGGTTCACAAGCGTTGCGAGAATGACGTAGGTAACGATACCGAACGAGATACCGTTCGCGATGTTATAAGTGAACGGCATAAGCACGATCGTCAAGAACGAAGGAATCGCGATCGTGTAGTCTTGGAAGTCGATGTGCTTGACGGATTGCAGCATGAGCAGACCGACGATGATCAGTGCAGCCGCCGAAGCGGAACCCGGAATCAGCTTGATGATCGGCGCAATGAAGAGCGCCGCCAAGAATAACGTACCGGTTGCCACCGAGGTAAGACCCGTGCGTCCGCCTTCCGCGACGCCCGCAGCGCTCTCGACGTACGCCGTCGTCGTGCTCGTGCCGAGTAAAGCGCCGCCGCTGACCGCTACCGCGTCCACCATCATAGCTTTGCCGACGCGTTTTTGACCTTCGACCGGATCCTGCATGAGACCCGCGCGACTCGCCGTACCGACGAGCGTGCCGAACGTATCGAACAGCTCGACGAACGTGAACGTCGCGACGATCGAGATGAGACCAGTCGACATGACGCCATCCCAGTCAAAGTTGGCGAAAGCCACTTTATCCAGTTCCGGAATCCAAGGGGTCAAATCCGTGTTGATATCCGTCGGTACATAGGACGAACCCATCAGAATACCGATGATCGTCGTGCCTAAGATGCCGAACAGGATCGCGCCCTTAACGCGCAGAACCATCAGAATGGAGATCAACGCAAGGCCGATCAATACGAGCTGTACGCCATGATCTTCAAGCGATCCCATGTGGAACACCGTCTCGAAGAACTTTACGTCCGTGAACTTTCCAGGTTCGATCGCGCCGCTGACGAATGGGTTCGTCTCCACGCCGACCGTCAACAAGCCGCTGTTTTTCAAACCGATGATCGAGATAAACAAACCGATTCCTACCGTAATCGCATGCTTCAGGCTATCAGGCATTGCGACGATCAGCATTTGTCGGATCTTCGTAACCGTAAGCAAAATAAAAATAAGTCCAGAGATGAACACCGCGGTTAGCGCGATTTCGAACGTTACTGGCTTGCCGGTTGCCGCAGAGCTCAGGATAACCGTTGCAAAGTAAGCGTTGAGACCCATACCAGGTGCCAAGGCGACAGGGAAATTCACGAAGATCCCCATCAAGATCGTAAAGATACCCGCCGCCAGCGCGGTAGCCAAGAAGATCGGATACCATTCTCCGCCCGTTTGGCTTACGCCGTCGACCATGTGGGACAACGTATCAGGGTTGACCGCCAGTATGTACGCCATCGTCATAAAAGTCGTTAAACCTGCCATGAGCTCTGTGCGTACGTTCGATCCCCGTTCTTTCAGCTTAAAGAAACGTTCCATTAGTTTCGACAAGCTCCCTTCAATTTGTGAGTTTGATGGTGAAAACCAAGGCTTAAACATACAAAAAACCCAGAAGATGACACCTCTAGGTTCCGCACAACTGGGAAAATCATACAATTGGAGCGCGCGCTGCCCCATTGCATGGTTATTCCACTTCCCGTAGCCAGATCATTTGCGGTGACCTCGTAGATACTTCCGAGCCAATTCCCGGAATTATACGAAAAGAACTATTCAGTTGTCGATTCTTTATTATTCTAGGACCTAGTACCATTTGTGTCAATGGAAATTTACGAATATTGAAAGCGCTTAACGGTATCGAACGTTCGGAATTTTCCATAAATAGCCGTTTCACCTCTGCTGACGCAATTGAAACCCAAGCTTCCCTTTCGGGAAAGCTTGGGTTTCAACTGAATAGTGCGGCTTATTTCGTCATGCGCTCCAGCATGTTCAGAAGCGTAACGACGGCTTCCGCCCGCGTAGCCGACTCGTTCGGCTCGGCAGCATTGCCGCCTCTGCCTCTCATAATTCCTTGCTCGCCGACTTTATCGAACGCTGATTTCGCCCAGTCCGGAATCGAGCCGGCATCTGTGAAACTATAAGCTCCTGATGGCGCTGTAGTTGATGTGAGCTCGTGCTGGGATATCACGCGGAAGATAAGTACCGCCATTTCCGCTCGCGTTAGCTGTGCATCAGGGTGAACGTTTCCGTTCTCGTCGCCGAACAGAATTCCGGCCCTGACAGCTTCATGAATCGCCGCTCTAGACCAATCTTTGATTTTGTCGTCATCGGCGAACTTGCGATCGTCCGACGACTCCTTCAGGTCCACCGCCTTGACTAGCATGAAGATGAATTCCGCTCGCGTAACCGGCCGATCCGGTTTGAACGTTCCGTCTCCGTAGCCGCTCACGATATGCTTATCGATGGCTTCGAGAATCCGGTCGCTCGCCCAATGTCCGCCGACGTCGCGGAATACCGGTTGTTGTGCCTCTTCGTGCTGACCGGGCTCTGTTGGACTTACGGGTTCAACTGGTTTTATTGGTCCTACCGGTCCAACTGGCCTAGTAGGTTGTTCGGGTTCCGGCGAATGAGGCGGAATGATCGGATCGACCGGACCGACTGGATCGACTGGATCGATTGGATCAATTGGATCGATTGGATCGATTGGATCGACCGGAGGAGTTACCGCTTCTGCCGTTCGAACCGTGACACGCGGTCCGTCCG
This sequence comes from Cohnella yongneupensis, assembly GCF_042655785.1. Taxonomy (NCBI): domain Bacteria; kingdom Bacillati; phylum Bacillota; class Bacilli; order Caryophanales; family Paenibacillaceae; genus Cohnella; species Cohnella yongneupensis. Next base: position 2,820 of record NZ_JBHSNC010000049.1, on the reverse strand, counting down.
AGCTCGCGTTCCCTGCTTCATCTACGGCTTGAACAGCGAACGAATAGCTCGTGTCCGGGTTCAGTCCCGTCACCGTCGCGCTCGTCGTGGCTACCGGTAAATCGGCAACGAGGCGTTCCCCGGCATATAGCAGATAACGGCTTAGTGCCGCATTATCGACAGCCGGAGAGTCGCTCCAGCTTAGCTGGATGGAGTCAGTTGAGTCCGACTCCGTTCTCAGCGAAGCGCCGGTTTGCCAATGGGGAGCCGTTTTATCAATCTTAATGCGAGAAATCGTACTCCGCTCATTGCCTAACGTATCAATCGCGCGAATCGTCACTTCATATTCGCCATCGTCTTGGATTATGGGCTGGTCGATAGCATTTACCCAATGCGCCCCTCCGTCGAGCGTGTATTCGATTGTTGCTATTCCGATTTCTGGCTGTGCATGCGAAGCGCTCGCCCGCAATATAACAGGTTGGTTGGACCAGCTTCCTTCCGCGTAAGACGTACCGTCTTCCTTCATCCATTGCGCGGTTAGCGTAATGCCTCCCCGGCTAATCCGAATGACGGCTTGCGCCGATGCCATATTGCCGGCTTTGTCCATCGCGCGCGCAAGCAAGCTGCGCTCGCCTTCCTCGTCGAATGTGATTTGAGCGGTCCCTGAATCGGGAACGGCGATCCAGTGCGTGCCGTTGTCCAGAGAATATTCCAGTTGATCGGTTCCGCTCCATACGTCGCTCGCCGCTAATATAGCCGTCACCGCGCCGTTCGTCCAACCGGAAGGTACGCCGCCGATCGAAAGCTGCGGAGCGGAAGAGTCGATATTGATGGTGCGAATCTCTTCTCGCGATCCTCCGAGCTCGTCCGTCGCCTTGAATGTTATTACGTGAACTCCGTCATCGCCTATTACGATGCCTTCGCCGGGAACGTATTGCCAGGTGGAACCGTTATTAAGTGAATATACGACGCTCTGAACATCGATATTCGGATTCGCTGGCCGCGCGTCGGCGGTAAGCATGACAGGGACATTGCTCCAGCTTCCATCTTGATAAGCGACTCCTGTCGCTATACTCATATTGACGCTGAGCGAGATGCCTTGCCGATCGATTTTGACGATATAGTCTCTAGAGGTCTCGTTGCCGGCTAGGTCGATCGCTTTGACGCTCAACGTGTATTGACCGTCGTTATGAAAAGCAATGTCGGACTCGTACGTTTGCCAATCGGAGACGACCGTTCCGCCGGACGAGGTTACGCGGTATTCAAGCGATCCGATATCGCCGGACCCGTCCGATGCATAGACGCTCGCCGTTACCGACCTGTTCGTCCATGTATTATCCTCGTAAGCGGATCCCGTTTCGTCCGTCATCGCGACGATCACGTTCGGAGGCGTATCATCGACGGTTTGCGCAACGAACTCAATATCGCGTCCCGAGCCGTCCTGCGCCGCGATCCATCCGTCCTTGCCGTTATCGGCCGACCCGGGGACAAGGATCCCGGTATCGTAACCGACGGGGCTGTACAACACGCGATACGCGATTTTATATGTTTTGCGGGCATCGTACCCCGAAGCGTCGCCTAACTCAAGGCTAATCGCGGGGGTGTCGGTCAACACCCGCTTCGTCCTGCCGGCCAAAGCGCGGAAAGGTCCAGCCTCCGAATCTCCTTCCAGAATCGCGGCATCGAAACCCCGATACCGGAAATGTCCTGAGGCGTCTCCCGTCTGCAGAGCGATCTCGATCCGATCGGCCGCTTTCCATTCGCCCCCGTATACGCCGACGAGAATCGAAGCATCCTCCGACGCTTCTACCCTGTTCACGAGCAGAAAAGCCGCGATTAGCAAGAAAGACCCAATTAACAAGCTGAATAGTTTATGTTTCATCATCCGCCCGCTCCTAGAAGCTGACCTGAACGCTGCCCGCCGATGGCGGAGCAACGACTTGGAACACGATGTCGACGCCATTCATCGGGATGACCTGAACGCCTTCGGTATCTATTCGGCCGGTCAATGTCGCATACTTCCGGTCGGTGCTCCCGGTGAATAAGATGCCTCCATACGTGCCGTTCGGAATCCGGTCCGCGAAGCCTGCCAGCACGATGCTGAACGTCTGGCCCGACACGACCGTCAATGCCGGAGGCGTTACTTTCAACGCTTGACGCAGTTCCGGCGTCAGCTCGTTCGCAGAAACGCTCATTTTTCGCGCCAGCTTCTGAATGCGGTTATTGTTCGTATCCGCGACATACATGTTGCCGTTCTTATCGACCGCAACGCCGCCTGGCGCGTCGAAGCGGCCGGCAGTCGTACCGAACCCGCCCCAGTGTTCGATATAGGAGCCGTTGTCGGACACTCTCACGATACGATCGTAATACTGGTCCGCGATATAAAGAGTACCTTGCGGATCCATAGCGAGGGATGTCGGTTCCCTTATCCCTCTTTCGTCAATGCCATCGATATATAAATCATTAAAACCCATGACGCCTGTCCACGTCTGTATCCTGGAGTGATAGGTGTCCGCAATATAAATCACACCGTTCTTATGCTCGACGACGTCTCTGGACCCGGGAAAATCATCCGGGCCAACGGTGGATTCATAGGTTCGAATAACGGAACCGTCGGCGGTGTCGATCTCTACCAGCGAACCGTGCAGCGTATTTGAATTTATGACGAGCAAATTACCAGCCCCATTGACGGCAATGCCGCGCGGCTTGTTTAGTCCGCTCGTTTGCCAGAGCGGAACTAGATTGCCGCTCGCATCGATCTTCTTAACGGAATTCCTGAATATTTCGGTGCGGCAGAGCCGCTCGGTTAATCTGTCAGAGCCACCGTGTTAACAGAATAGA
>NZ_JBHSNC010000048.1:0-147301 GCF_042655785.1 Cohnella yongneupensis | reverse complement strand
TATAGTTTTCATCGGTAAAACACCAGGGTGTTTTATACAATGTCCACTATAAGGGGTGCACTTCACAGTCGCCATCTCCCCCAAACGGGGGATTTTTTTGTTGTCGCAATACGCCTATGCTTAGGAGTAAAGACCTATTTCGGTGCGGAGGCAAGCCTTAATGAATTACAATCTTTACTTATCCGTGCTGCTGATCGCAGCTACTTGTTCCGCATTGGTTATGGTCTATTTATCGTGGAAGCGTAGAGAGCATCCCATCGCGATTAGCTATGGGTTAGCCGTATTAGCTGGAGCCTTCTATACGTTCGGATATGCTTTTGAAATCGTCAGCCCCAATCTGGAGCATATTCGCTTCTGGCTGCGCTTCGAGTATATCGGTATTCCGTTCGGTCCCGTGCTTTGGTTTATTATGGTGCTGCAATATACGGGGCGGCAATCGCTCGTTCGCAAACGGCTGGTCGTACCGCTGCTGGTCGTTCCGATCGTTACTTTTGCAGCCCATTATACGAACGCGTGGCACCATTGGTTTTACGCAAAGATTACGCTAGAAGAGTCCGAAGGGTCCACGCTAGTTTCCTTATCGAAAGGTCCCTTATACGAGGTTCATGTCGTCTACTCCTATATCCTTGTCGTGATAGGCATGGGCTTGCTCATTCAGATGCTCCGACGTTCGACACCGCCCATGAAGAAGCAAGTGGCCTTTATGATGATCGGCTCATGCAGTATATACGGATTCTCGCTCGTCTATCTCATCGGGGTAATCGATGTCCCGATTGATCTATCTCCCTTCGGCTTTGTCGTCTCGGGCGTCTTTTATTTATGGGGAATCTATCAATTTAACATGCTGCGATTAGCTCCCTTGGCCTTGCAAAGAGTATTCGAATCCATGACGGAAGCGGTTATCGTGTTCGATCTCGATAACGCGCTGACCAGCTACAATCAATCGGCCGGGCGAGCGATAGAGGGCCTCCACAGAAAGCAACTGGGATTGCCGGCGGATCAAGTGTTTGTTCGCTACCCTCTTCTGCTTGAGAGGCTCCGCCATGGATCATTCTCCTTAAGAAAAGTCCAAATTGTAGGTCAACCGGACGAGCCCTTCTATAACGTGAATATGTCTTTCGTCTGCGATAACCATGGAAAGCCTGTCGGCAAAATGCTGCTATTAAGCGACGTAACGGAATCGGTACGAACCGAGGAGAGACTGCTCGATAACGCCCGGCAGCTTGGCGAGCTCAATACGTTCAAGGATAAAATGTTTAACGTTATCGCGCACGATATTCGCGATCCTCTTGCGGTGCTCGTCAATTTAATGGAGCTCATGGAGGACGAGATACAAGGCTGCGAACGAGATCATGAGGAGATCGTGCACGAGATGGGGCAGCAAATTCAAAATACGTTTACGTTAGTGGAAAGCTTGCTGGATTGGTTTCGTAGCCAAAGGGGAGGCATGGTGTTTAATCCGATCGAAAGGGATCTGGGTCACACGGTGCAAAACAATATCCGGATGATGCGCGTTCGCAGCGAGAGTAAACGAATTCGGATCGTATCCGAAATCCCGCAAGACACGTTCGTGTATGCCGACAAGGAGATGCTCGATCTGATCGTTCGAAACCTACTTTCCAATGCCATTAAATTTACGGCTGCCGACGGCAGCATCCTAGTAAAAGCACATCGTAGCGGGAACAGAACGATTGTCGCGGTAAGCGATACGGGAGAGGGGATCTCTGAGGATCAAGCCCCTACGTTATTGCAGGAAGCTTATCCGACTTCTTCCGCCGGAACGGCCGGAGAGCGAGGAGTAGGGTTGGGCCTTACGTTATGCAGGGAATTCGTGCGCTTGAACGGAGGCGAGATATGGTTTGACAGTACGCTCTCGCAGGGCAGTACTTTCTACTTTTCCCTTCCCGATCCATCGGAATCTACAAGAATAAGCTCTAGCAGCATGGAGGGCGCCGCGGTATGAAGATCGTCATTATCGATGATGAACAAGCGATGCACCTCATCCTTAGACGCATGTTAGCCAAGGTCGAGGACATGGACATCGTGGGGAGCTTTACGGAGACGGCATCGGCTTTCGCTTATTTGGTAAAACATGAAGTGGACTTGGTGCTCGTAGATATTAACATGCCAAGAGAAGGCGGCATGGAGTTCGCCCAGCGACTGCGGGAGAACGGTAAACAAACGAAGCTCGTGTTCATAACGTCCCATAAGGAATACGCGCTGTCGGCTTTCGATGTCCATGCCTTCGATTACATGGTGAAGCCCGTCGTGCAAGACAGACTTCACGCAACGGTTCGAAGAGCGCGGGCGACCCTGCGAATGGAGCGCCTATTCCAAGCCGAGCCGGCTACGGACGCAACGGCGGCGTTCAATTGCCTAGGCGGGATCGAATTGCTAAGCGCTCAAGGCGATAGAGTCAAATGGAGATCCAGCAAAAGCGCGGAGCTGTTCGCATACTTGCTTCTTCATCGAGGAAGACTCGTATCTAGAGCTCGGCTTATCGAAGATCTGTTCGGAGACATGCCCCTGAAGAACGCCGAGACGTATTTGAACACGACGGTTTATCAGCTGCGCAAAGCTTTGGATTCGGTCGGACTGAAAAATAATTTGCAATCCGATAGCCATCGCTATGCGCTTAATCTCGATGCTACGCGCGTCGACCTTCTGGCTTTCGAAGAAGGATGCTTACGGATGGCACTAATAGATGAGACGAACATCGAACAAGCCCAAGAGCTCGAGCAACTGTATAAGGGGAACTTGTTCGGAGATCGCGCCTTCGATTGGGCATGGAGCGAGGTCGAACGTCTATCACAGTTGCATACGTCCTTTACCCAGCGCTTGGGTGCGGCTTTACTGAACAAAGGCGAGTCGAATGCCGCCATCCGGCTGTTGCTGAAGCTCCTGACGGATAACGAGCTGGACGAGCAGACCGTGATGCTGCTGATGAAGGCATGGGCGCTACAGAAGAACAAGGAAGCGCTAACGAAGCAATTCTCGCGATTTACGGACACTTTGCGAGACGAAATTGGTGTTAGGCCTTCGCCTGAGGTTGTTTCTTTATACGAACAGTTACTATCGGATTTCGGATGATCGATAGGTAAAACTACATATTGCGAGCCCATTCCCTAGCGAATGGGCTCTTTTTGTCGGTGTTTGTCATTTTGCCGTCATTGGGGTGTGATAGTGTTTCAGTGAGATTGATAAGAGATTTTAAGGAGGAACAATAGGAATGCGGAATATTTACAACAAAACAACAGCAGTCTTCTTGGTCATGCTCATGGTGATCGGGGGAATGACGGGGTTGTTGGCGCCGGCAGGAAACAAGGCGTCCGCGATGATAGGGATACCGGTGGAGCAGACGATTAATGATGCTAGCATTACTAGTGTCAATACTAGTCACGATCATACGACTGTCACATTGACTTTGAATGCATTTATGGAGCCTAAATCAGGTGTATCCGTAACGGATGCCGTATATGTGACAAGAACGGGGCCTAGCGGTCTTCAGACGGTCACGGCTGATTCGGCTGAGAATTCAGTTGCCGTGAATCATTACGGGGTTCATACGAATATCACCATCACTTTCGATACTCCGTTAGATGGAGCAAACAATCTGATTCAAATTCAAGGCCAATCTTTTGAATGGTCGGACGAGAATATTACGTATAGCGGAACGGCTACGGTACAACCGTTGGATCTTTTGCCTCCCGCGTATGTAGGGTCGGAATCCGATGGGGGTAACTACGTAGAACTGTATTTTGATGAAGATCTTATTTTGAACGATCACGTGAATTTACGCGATCAAATTAGCATCTCGACGGATGGAGCGACTTTCGCGGCGCTTCCGGCGCAGATGTATGTCAATAACGGCCTTTGGGAGGGGCAAAACGAACGTTATCGGAATCCTAAAGCCATTTATCTAGACAACTCAGATAACGACATGAAGGTTATCTACGGCTCGAATACGCGCGTGAAAATCGCAGCCGGCACCTTCATGGACGAAGATGGTAACCAGAATGCGGAGATGATTCTAGACATCACTCCACCGGTCATTCAAAGTACGGCTCTAAGCTCTGATCATAAAACGTTGACGATTACGTTTAACGAAAGCGTCTTTAATAATGAAGGAGATTATCTAGCCTCTTATCTTTATTTGTTGAAGAATGGCGCAAATTCCGAGTGGACCTCTTTGACCGAAGACGATACGGTCTCCATTGTCGATGGAAAGCTTGTTATACAATTTGCACAAGCTCTAACAGGGGATCTTAATCAAATCGTTATCGAAAGCTATGCGATTAAGGACAGCGCGGGCAACGTTGATAGCGAGGACACGATGAGCCAGTTTATTCAAGCAGGCGGAGAGGTCGATAAGACAGCTCCTCAATTGTTGAATTATTATCTATCGGCTGACTTAAAGGATTTAACGCTAGTGTTCGATGAAGACGTATTGAATAACACTGCTTCGGTAGAGGACTTTAAATCGAGATTCCAATATATTGATGTTTATCAGTGGGCCTACCTTGACGGAACTGTGGAATTTTCAGCAAACAATAACCATACGCTGATTCTGCACTTTAATCATGCATTAAATGGGAATCAATATTTGTTCCAATTCCAAGCCGATTTATTAAAAGATGCAGCGGGTAACGTTCTTCAGGAATACCTCCCAATCTACTGGATATATCCTAATAGTCCATTAGAGTTTTATGGCGGAGAATTCTCCCATGACGGCCGATTGTTAAACTTCTATTTCAACAGCGAAATAGCGGACAACACCGTAGTTGACGGGGTGTCGCATCTAAAGGACAAGATTAAAGTTTCAACGGATCAAGGCGCACACTTCTTGTCTCTGAGCCCAGAAGATGTTGTTACGATCCAATATAATAAATTGGTCGTTCTATTCCATGATGCATTGACGAGCGGCACCGTAGAAATTCAAATTGAAGCAGGTGCCGTGCATCATATAAACCTACTCTCCATTGTGAATGATGCGATCGACGAATCGATTGCATACAATACCCCGGTCCTTAAAGGCTATATCTTCAGTAATGCTGCGAGCGAATTCGTATTCGAGGACAATGCAGCTTGGAGAAGTAAAGTTAGAGATGTGATTGTCTATGATGATGAAAATGAAGAAGCTATACATTTGACGGAAAACACAGACTTTACCCTCACTGCAGGCAAGCTAACGATCAATAAAGGCGTGTTCCAAAAAGGCATTGAATATGAGATTTATGTCATTGCGGAAGGTTATAGCACGGATTACTATGAGGGCGAAGCGTTTGCTTCATCTGAGCTATTCTATATGACAGCGCCGATCGTTACTAAGCAAGGCGGTATCCATGCCTCCGTCAATATCTTTAGAAACGACGATATTTGGATCGATGATGATTCCCGCCCGACGCAAACGGTAATCTTCGAATTGTTTAACGGGACGACGCCGGTAAGCATCGTGGCTTCCGAGTTGGATGTGCAAACGGGCACTTATTCCGCGCACTTCAATGTAGACGCTGCTAATTCTAATTACACGGTTAAAGCATTCGTCGTTAGTCATTTCGGCAATGATTTCTCCAACGTTGGCGTGAGCATGACAACGTTAGTGACGCAATCGGAATACGACCTATTGTTGAACTACGGCGGAGGTGTAGCTTAATTGAAGCTCAAAAAATTCAGTTGGCTCCTAACGCTAATGCTTGTCCTAGCGTTAGTGCCAACGACAGTCTTCGCTGACGCACCCGCATCCGTTACCCTAAACGCCGTAACATCGATTTCGCAGGGAGGTTCCGTGAACATCTCGGGAACATCCACTTACACGGACGTTATCGTTAAAGTCGTTCGTCCTAGCGGCACCGTCGTGTTCTTCGATATGGTTCAGGTTACGGGCGGACAATTCTCTACCTCGTTCACGCTTGGCAGCAACGAGGCGGCGGGTACGTACAAGGTTGTTGCCGGACAAGGGAATGATGTTGCTAACAAGGACCTGTTCGTCACGGCGGCTTCTAGCGGATGTACGAGCAACTGCGGCGGCGTCAGCGGATCGATCACGCAGCCAGGCGAAGTAACTTCGACGGATGGCCGGCTAACGCTTCCGGTAGGAAGCACGGGCCACGTTAGCTTGAGCGATGAAGTTACGATTTCGATCCCGGCTAATGCATCAAGCCAAGAGCTCAAATTAACGATCGAGAAATTGACGAACGCGTCGAATCTGCTTTCGGAGGGAGACGTTCTAGCCAGTCCGATCTTCGAGATTTTGAAAAACTTTACGGATAACTTCAGTAAGCCGATCACGCTCACGTTCGCTTTCGATCCGACAAAATTGGGGACCGACCAAAGAGCAGCTGTCTTCTATTATGACGAGACGAAAAAGGTGTGGGTGGAAGTCGCCGGCGGTACGGTGAACGGCAATCACATCGCGGTCGAAGTCAATCACTTTACGAAATACGCGGTGTTCGCCGTAGCCAATACGGAAGTCGCTCCGATTACGTTTAGCGATATTGCCGGACACTGGGCTGAAGCTAACATCAAGCAAGCGGTAAAAGACGGCATCGTCAAAGGCTATCCGGACGGCACGTTCCAACCGGACGCTACCGTAACGCGCGCGGAATTCGCGGTCATGCTGATAAACGCGCTGAAGCCGGAAGGCGAAGGCGCGGAGCTAAAGTTTACGGATGCCGACAAGATTGGAGCCTGGGCGAAGAAAGCGATCGCGCAAGCGGTACAAGCAGGCATCATTAAAGGCTACGACGACGGCAGCTTCCGCCCGGATGCGCAAATTACGCGCGCCGAGATGGCTTCGATGCTGGCGAAGGCATCGGGTAAGACGATCGAGGCGAAGGCAACCGCGGGCTTCGCGGACGATAAAGAGATTCCTGCATGGGCCATTTCCAGCGTTGCGTACGTGAAGCAAGCAGGCATTATGCAAGGCAAAGGCCATAACGCTTTCGCGCCTCAAGATCAAGCCACGAGAGCCGAAGCCGTAATGGTTCTGCTCAATAGGCAAGCAGTAGTAAGCAAGTAAGATCGGCGACTCAAAGACCCTCCCTGGCGTTCAGGGAGGGTCTTTGACATATATTTGCCAAACGCTTGGACGCAGGGATACGTCGAATTTCGTCGAATAATTTTATTCGAGAACCCGACATCATCATCGCAACGAAAGGGGCTAATCCCCGTGAATCTGCTTCCGCTCCTCATCGTCACCGTCACGGTTTCTATAACGGGCGCTTTTCTACGCTTTTACTTCAGTGCCGCGATCAACAAGCTAATGTTATGTGCTAGCGCGCTAATCTTGCTGATGGCTCTTGATACGACCGCATTGGAAACTTATATGCCGATCATCGGAAGCGGGTTCGTGCTGCTCTTGTCCTATAGTTATTTCGGATACGGGGCGCTCGTCTCCGTTATCATCGTCGGGTGGTTAATGCCCGCGGAAGGCGGTTATAGTTGGTCCGCTCTAACGGGTACCGTCATCGCCGGGTTTGCCGGCATGATCCTCTCTCGTCAACAACGCAAGCAACGAGAATCGGACAAGCTGTGGCAAGAGCAACTATACAAGCAGTCCAGACCTTATTCGATTCTGAAAGAAGTCAGCGTCGGACTGCAGAGCACGATGGATACGAGCAAACTGCTGCATATTATTTTGACGGCGATTACGGCAGGGTACGGACACGGCTTCAATCGCGCGTTGCTCTTCTTGTTCGACGAACGCGGCAATCGGCTGAAGGGCGAGCTTGGCGTAGGTTCGATGAACAATACGGACGGTATCCGTATTTGGAATACGGTCGTCAACGATCGCATGAACTTGAGAGATTTTATCGCTCGCAAAGACGAAGCGAACATCCAAGACTATCAATTGAACGATGCGCTGAAGCTGATCGATATTCCGCAGACGAGCGCCGACGATCACGTCATCCATCGGGCGATCCGCGAGCAGAAGCCTTACCTCGTTCGCGAGATCGACAGCTCGGATGCCGTGCAGCAGCTATTTTCGGAAATGTTCGGAATGACTTCTTTTGCCGTCGTGCCGATGATCAATCAAGACAAGGCAGTCGGCGTCATTATCGTGGATAACAATATTAATCGAAAGCCGCTCGATATCGACGGGGTGGACAGCATTCTCCCGTTGGCGGCTCAAGCCTGCATTGCCATCGAAAACTCGCGGCTGTACGAACGGACGCAGCGGTTGTCGATCACGGACGGCCTGACGGGGTTGTACAACCAACGCTTTTATCAGGATGCCGTACAACGATATGTGCTTCAGGCTGAACAGGAGGGCATGCCGCTCTCCTTGATCATGCTGGATATCGATAACTTCAAACGGTACAACGATACGAACGGACATCTCGAGGGCAACAACCTGCTGATCGTGTTAGGTCGGCTGATCGCTTCCGTTGCCTCCGATCGTTATGTACCTTGTCGATTCGGCGGAGAAGAGTTCGTCGTTTTGCTGCCGGATGCTTCTTTGGCGGAGGCTAGCCGCGTCGCCGAGGAAATTAAGTCGGCAGTCGAAAGCTATGCATTCCACAATGGCCAAGCCCAGCCGGGCGGCAAAGTTACGATCAGCGGAGGCGCGGCGGCTTATCGTCCGGGCATGAGCGTCGCGCTGTTAATGGATGCGGCAGACCGTGCGTTATATGAAGCCAAGCGCACAGGCAAAAACCGCATCGTCATGCGCGAGGAAGGAGCGAATGCCGTATGAGCCGGATCGAGATCATACAACTGGGATGCGTTCTAGTCTTTTTGCTTGTCGCCATCGTCGGGAGCCGGGTTGGTTATTCCCTTCATCTGCGTTGGTATGTGAACTCCCTACTAAGACGGCTTGGGCATTCGAAGGAAGAGTTGACTTTTTCGTTCGATAAAATGGTGTACGCGATTCCTCTCCCGACGAATCAACCTGAGCTGCTGGAGGCAGGGATCGAGCAATATCGGATCGTGGAAGAGTACGATTCCTGGGTTTATCCCCAGCTAATCGGTATTCGCGTCATGCTCAGAACAACAAAAGGCACCGATCGGCTAGTCGCCTATATATCGGCCGATACGTTATGGATACCGCTGCTGGAGAAGCTACTCGTTGAAGGAAAGATCGATCGGAAGACGTATGGGAAAATCAGCACGTACAAGCTGATGTTGCCATCGACCCAGTCGGATACGCTCACGGAAGCGTTCGGCCAAATGCGTAAAAAGAAGTTTACTTAAGCGATTAAATTGGGCAAGATTAAATTAGAATCGGTTAGAAGCGATGTGTGAGCACGCAATCTATGCTATAATAATGTGCTTAGGTTCATTTGGAGCGGAATTACACAAACATTAAAGCCCGGGGTGGTTTAACTGAAGAAGCAAAAACCAATGTCGTTCGACGACCTGCTGTTGGAATTGCAAGGTCAGAAGACGTACGTCAAAGATCCGAATCATATTGCGCTCGACGAGTTGTTCAACGAGTCGTTCATGAGCAAACACACAAACTTTACGAGTTTTGCGGCCTTCTTACAGAAGGGCAATTTTCAAGTGAACGTCCAAGAAGACGTCGCGAACATACCGGATGAGCTTTTCGACCGGCACGTGGCTAGAGAAACGAAGTTCCCGGAGTGGAAAACGATGCTCGAGCAAGCGAATAAGGAGTACGGAAGCAAGTAATACGCCATAAGGAAATAGCCCTTTATTGCTTAGTTATAAGCGTGGAGGGCTATTTGCATGTAAAATGAAACTATCATCAACAAAACGCTGAAGAGGGGCGGATATCGAATGAAATTTTCGGGCCACACGGTCGTAATTACAGGCGCGGGCAAAGGCATCGGTGCGGCGCTTGCCGCAGCCTACGCAACTGAAGGGGCTATTGTCGTAGCCATTGACCGGGACGCGGCGAATGTCAATCAAGCGGTAGCGGCTATTAAGGGATCGGGAGGCCATGCAATTGGTTTTACCGCCGATCTAAGCTCGCCGGAACAGATCGCGGCAACGTTCGGATCCGTTCGCGAGCAACTTGGCAAAGTCGACGTGTTGATCAATAACGCTGGGCTAGGCGAATGGAAGTCGCCGTACGATCTGGGAATCGACGAGTGGGACTACGTGATCAACACCAATTTAAGGGGAACCTTCTTATGCGCGAGAGAAGCCGCTAAGTTGATGCGAGATCATGGCGGCGGGGCGATCGTTAACTTGGCTTCGACGCGGGCGCTCATGTCCGAGCCGAATTCCGAGGCTTATGCCGCTTCGAAAGGCGGTATTATCGCGTTGACGCATGCATTAGCCGTATCGCTTGGAGCCGACAGGATAACCGTTAACGCGATTAGCCCGGGTTGGATCGAGACCGGGGATTACGGCGCGCTAAGGGAGCTGGACCATGAACAGCATCCGGCGAAGCGCGTCGGACGGCCTGACGATATCGTGCGGGCGTGTTTTTATTTGACGGATCCGGAGAACGACTTCGTCACCGGCATCAATCTCGTCGTTGACGGCGGGATGACGCGGCGGATGATTTACGAAGAATAGAGACTTGATTTCACGGTGGCACGTAACTAATCGTTTTCCCTTGCGTCTATTATAGGGTTGCTCATCGCGATTCTATTAAAGAGATTGCAGTTGGAAGGGAAACGGATTGCCATGCTGAAAAAAGTAAGTTTACTAGGGTTCATGCTCGTTATGCTGTTCTCGCAAAGCGCTTTCGCCTATAACGTGGGGTTATTGCCGTTCAAGGACGAGGAGAACGACTACTCCCGAGAGCCGATCTATACGTTATCCGCATTGGGTATCATTAACGGATACGATGATCGGACCTATCGTCCGAACGCGGACTTGTCCCGAGAAGCATTCATCAAACTGCTCGTGATGGCGAGTCAATTGGAGACGGGAGCCGCTGTCGGTCCAACGCCGGCAGACGTCGCTAAGACGAGTTGGTCCGCCCCGTTCATTGCCGTCGCTCTCGAACATAAATGGATCGATAGCCTATTGGATAAGAAAAAAATGTTCCATCCGTTACAGACGATCACGAGACAGGAAGTTGCCATGCTCGTTGGCAAAGCGCTGCTAGAGTCCGAGAGCGCGGAGACGCGTCAGCAATGGCTGAAGACGGATTGGAAGCAAGAGCGCGATCGTCGCGCCTTTAAAGATCAGGTGGCTATAAACGCGGCTATGCAGCCTTACGTCTATTATGCGGCGAAGCGCGGCATTATGGAGGGCGATGCTACGGGTTTCAAACCGAAGGAGCCATTAATTCGCAAGCAGGCGGCGGCCGTCGTCTATCGTCTGATCGATAAGCGCGTCGCCGGACAAAAGATAGATTTTACCGGTTATTATGCGATTCAATCTTACTCGGCTATTCATCAGATCGATAAGCTTTCCAATGTCATCATGGGTTGGTCCCATCTGGATTACAGCGTCGCCGGAACCGCGCAATTGAATACTAGCACGACCGTGAATCGCATTCCGGACGGGTACGAGGAAGTGATGGCGGTTGCCGATGCGTCTCAAGCCACTAAGGAACTGATGGTATTCGGCAACGGCGCGACCTTGAAAGATTTTCTTAAAGATCAACCTGCTCAAACCGCATTTATCTCATCCTTGCATGCAACGTTAAACAATCCGGCTTATTCGTTCACTGGCGTGAATATCGATTTCGAAGGCTTGAAAGAAGCGGACAATGCGGCGAACTACGTCCAATTTCTTAAGTCGCTTAAGGACCAATTGGGTTCGCGTACGTTATCGGTTGCCGTTCAGCCTACTTATTATTACAAGGGCTACGACTTGGAGGCGATCGGCAAGCTGGCCGACACGGTCATCCTGATGGCTTACGATTTCACGCACAGCGAGAGCAAGCTTCCATCCGCTCCGTTGCCGCTGGTCAACGATACGGTGCTTACCGCGCTTAAGGTTATTCCGAAGGAAAAGCTCGTGCTAGGCCTCTCCAAACAGGCCAATCAGTGGATTACCGCATCCGGCGTAACCGGTCCGGCGCTTAGCCCGTCTATCGCGGACGTCGAGAAGAGGCTGGCTATGCCTGGCGTGGTCACCAAGCCGGAGATGCCTTACTTCCTCAGCCGAACTACGTTCGTCGATGAACGCGGAAGCCATGAGCTTTATTACGAAGATACGCAAAGCATAGCCAAGAAAATATGGCTCGCCAAGTTTTATGGACTGAAGGGCGTTTCCCTCTGGCACATGGGCAACTATACCGCGGAGGATTGGGAGCTGGTCGGCGAGCAGACGGCGAAGTTACAGCAGCTAGCAAACTAAATAGAATAGGTGCCAAGACTAGCTAAGAGGGGCGAAAGCCCCTCTTTTTGATTGACTATCGGAACATGGAATAATATGCTGAAAATAAGAAAATTAGGAGAGGGAGATGTCGAAATGAGCAATAAGAAGAAGGCTTTGACTTTGGGAGGCGTATTTATATTGGGGGTACTCGGGGGATCCGCCCTGATGTACAACGATTCCGTGTATCATTCGGTGCAAGACGCGCTAGGCAAAGGCGCTACGCAAAATGCGGTCGGAGCCGTCAACGGAGTCGGCGGCATGACGCAAGTCGAGGTGAGCAGCATGGATCTCGAGACGGCTATGATGGCCGTGCAGTCTCAGCGGGCGCAACTGTTGGAGACGCAATTGAAAGATCAGATCGCGTCCGTTCAGGCGAAGAACGATCAAATCTCCAAAATAAATAACGCGCTGAACGAGTTGAACAGTCAATTGGCAACATTGCCTTCCGACGCGAAAGCGGACAGCCCGCTTACGTTATCCGCGAACGCCGCGAGCGCGTTGACGGCTGCCGGACTCAACTATACTGCACCGAAGAATAAAGGAGAGCTCGCAGGGTTGATCCAGCAAATCAAGAGCCAGGTCGATGCGATGAGCAACTCTCAGCAGATGGACATGCTTCGCATACAAAGCTTATCGAACAAGCGCAACGAAGCTTTCGATATTATGACGAACTTCATCAAGAAGATGGCGGATTCCAGATCCTCTATCATCGGAAATATGAGATAACGGAAGAAGGGCAACGATGTCCTACGCATCCGCATTCGCGTTTTTACGCGAACACAACTTGTTGCACGGCGTTCCGGAGCACGAGCTATCGGATACGGCTAGCGCCATTGAAACCGTCATGTTCGCGGATGGGCAACCGCTCGTCGTCGAAGGCGAAGCATCCAATGACTGCTTCTTCGTCAGCGATGGCAAAGTGCAAGTAACCTCGCGCAACCTGATTGGAAACACGGTGTTGCTGGCCGAACTCGGCCCAGGTTCTCTGGTTGGTGAAATTGGCCTGTTGCGCAACGAGCGAAGATCGGCGCGGGTGACGGCGATCGGAGACGTGACTGCGCTACGATTGGATAGACCCACTTTCGACCGATTAGCCGTCAGCAGTCCGCTTTTTCACGAGAGCTTGTTGCTCACCGTGCGCATTCGCATGATCCATCGGTTGCTGCGCAACGCCTCGATCTGGTCGGCTATTCCCGACGCGGAGCTTCGAGGCTTAGCGGAAATTACGAAGATCAAGAAAGTGTCCAAAGGCGAGACGATCGTCAAAGCGGGAGAGCTCGTCGAACAATTTTACATGATCAGCGAAGGCAGACTCGAAGCGCGCGACGCCAAGAAGCGCAGGACGACGCTGCTTAACGGCGACTTTTTCGGCGAGACCGGGGTGTTGACGGATACTTCCTCCGAGCTTGAGATCGTTGCCGCGGAGGATAGCGAACTGCTCGTCATGGGCAAGTCCGAGTTTCATTACATCCTGAGCTATTACGCTCCCGTCCGCGCGCAGTTCATGGAAATCCTTCGCATTCGAAGCCCTCATCTGTTGTCTAAGGTAACGCCTGACATCGGAGAAGCGCCCAAAGCCGATGAAACGAAATCCGTTCTCCCGAAAGCGAAAGAACGATGGGTCGAACTGCTCCTCTGGCTCGGAGGGGCGTTCGTAGCACTTTCCCTTACCGCCATGTTCCTGAAAAACGATTGGCTGAACTACGCGGCATTAGTAATCGGAGGCATCGTAGGTCCGGTTACTTTCGTCTCTTACATAAGAAGCCATCAATTGTTAGGGTTCGGTCAGGCGCGCCTCGGCATGATCTTCGCGATTTCCGCTATCGTCGCGGTACCGTTGGCGTGGTACGTGGAGCGGGAGTGGTTATTCGGAGAAGGCGCCGCGCCTTTTCATTTCGGGCCTATCACTCTGCCGCTCTCGATATCCGTCATCGAGGAAAGCGCCAAGCTGATCGTATGTATCGCGCTTGTCCGCTCTAGGCAAATGCATTTTCTCATGGATGCGGTCGTGTTCGGCGCGGCGGCGGGCATGGGCTTCGCCGCCATAGAGAGCGTCATCTACGGATGGGCGCATATCGGCGACGCTTCGTCGGTCGGCATGCTCTCCGTGTTATGGATGAGGGCGTTGTTGTCGCCGTTCGGACATGGCACTTGGACGGCTATTGCGACGGCGGGCATATGGGTAGGCTTCGCGGCTTTGAAGTCTAAGTCGCGCCTATGGTCTAAGGTTTCGGGCGCGATTGTCCTGCTAGCCATCGTCATCGCCCTGCATGCGATGTGGGATTACCATCTCGCAACCGGCTTAGCCAAAATGGGCATGATGGTAGCTGTAGGCTGCGTGGGCTTAACTTTGTTGTACGCCTTAATCCGTGCGGGCAAGCGAGAGGAATTCCATGCCTTCGCGACCTTGAACCCGTACGTGCAGGAAGCGCTGAGCCACGTCGATCCGAGCGATTATAACGCGAGCGAGTTGCATTGCGAGGGCTGCGGCACCGTATCTCCTCGGGAGACCAGGTATTGCGCCCGCTGCGGCCGTGCGTTGCGGATCAAATAAGACCGCCTGCCGCCGTACGAAAGGAGAAGATCATGGATAACAACAAACCCGAATTCACTTCTACCGATGAATATATCGCGACCTTCTCGCCTGACGTTCAGCACATTCTTCAGCGCGTAAGGGAAGCAATCAAAGAAGCGGCGCCGGATGCGACGGAGAAAATCAGCTATCAAATGCCGGCGTTCGCGCTGCACGGCAATCTGGTTTACTTTGCCGCTTACAAAAATCATATCGGGTTTTACCCGGCATCCACCGGTCTGAACGCGTTCCAGGAGGAGATCGCCCCCTATAGGAGCGGTAAAGGAACGCTGCAATTTCCGATCGCCCAGCCGATTCCTTTCGATCTAATAAAGAAAATCGTGAGCTACAGGGTCGCGCAAAATATTGAAAAAGCAGCGGCTAAAGCGAAAACGAAAAAGAAAAAGTAAGCAGGATTTCCTCTAGAAAAAGGACCTCATCCTCCACTTTGCGGTGGAATTTGAGGTCCTTTCGTTTGCGAATCGGTGAAACCGCCCCTTACTTTTTTATTTTACGAAGCAAACGCAAGCTGTCGTAATCGCCGACATAGACATAATCCCCGCTGTCGCACAGCTCGTCGACCGCCCTTGCCACGTCGGCGTAAACCGAATAATCATGGAAAGCCACCATACCGCCGTCGATTACCCTGGGCGTGTATAGCTGGATGTCCCTTTTGACGCCTATATAAGAATGGTCCCCGTCAACGAACAGGCCGCAAATTCGCTCGGGGCACTGGTCAAGGGCTTCGTAACTCGGTTTGTTGATAGGAATAACATAATCTTCTAGGCCGGACGATTGAATATTGCGCTTAAAATCCTCGAAGTACGGAGCGCGATAATGCCACACGTCGGGCATAAAAGGATCGATGGCGTACACCTTCCGCTTTTGACCGCTTAGCCATTTACTCCCTAGACCTAGCGAGACGGTGCTTTTCCCTTTGAACGAACCGATCTCAACGATATCCCCGGACAGATGATCGACGAATAGGGGAAGGTGGAGTAGCGCCATTTGTTCCAGATGGGTCAGCCAGCCTTCGATGCGCTCGACGGCTCCGAACAGCTCGCCGACCAATAACCGAGGATAGTCGCGATTAGTATCCATGTACATTCACCTCTGAACCTTTTTGATAATTGGATAAGTTATAGATCATTTTCATCCAATGCTCGTCTGACCGCTTCCAGATACCGATACCCATGCTTCTTATCCGGTTCCAGATAGGTGCCCTCCGCCCACTCGTTCCAAGCGTTAATGAACAAAAACTCGCTTTGGTAAACCGTGGCGGCTCGCTCGATTTGCCGGCTAAGGTAACCCGCGAATTTTTCCGGCGTAGCCCCCGAGTAGATGAGCGCCCGGTTGCCTTTTCTAGCGCTATTGTCCCAATCTACGAAAGCGCCGGGAATCGTCCTTGCGGATTTGTCGTCAGCGGTCCGGCTCAGGATCAAAGACCACATGCGATCGTAATCTTTCAAATGAAACTTCTGATGATAGCCGTCCACGGCGCTCCAGTCGTTCCTTCCGCCTCCGTGAATCCATGTGTAGTGGGGCTCGAACTGTACGCTGGCGTCGAATCCGGCAGGGCTGAAGAGCGGATACCCGTTCAAGGTTTCGATAAAATAAATGCCGTCCAGTCCGTGCGCTCTCGCTAGCGTCTGCCAAACATGCAACATCTCCGCGCAACGAGGGATACCGCCCGGGTGATAGATGAGGAATATAGGTTTGTTGTCTTTGCGAATGTATCGCGGATCTTTAAAAGCGGTCAGCAAGTATTCGAAGTGTTCCTTCCAATCCGCCTCATCCCCATAATCCTGAGGCATCAGGACGTCATGGTAGCTTCCGTCCCAAGTTCTGGACCATGGCTCGTTGGCCCAAGAAAGACAAAACGGAAAATCCGGTTCCGCCGTCCGGACAACCTCGTTAAACGGCCGCTCTAACAACCGCTTTCCTTTGAACCAGTAATGGTAGTAGCAGAAGCCGTGAATTCCGTGTTGCTTGGCGATATCCGCTTGCCACTTTCTAGCCGCGGGGTCCGTCAAATCATAGTAATAATCGCGCAAAGGTTCTCTGGGCTGGTAATGGCCGGGAAACAAAGGAATCGCTTTTTTCGTGTTCGTCCACTCCGTGAAGCCTTTGCCCCACCACGCATCGTTCTCGGGAATCGGATGGAATTGAGGCAAATAAAAAGCGATCAGTTTCAAAGTCGATTCAACTCCTTTCGAACGGAACGTAGTGCCGCTCGGGGATAAAGAACGGCTCCCGCGATACGATTGCGGTAGGATCATAACCTTGCGTATCGATTTCGAAGGGAGACAGACCGACGCTCCATTTATCTCTGAACTTCTCCGCATTCCTCATAGAGGCGATCTTGGTATCGAGCTCCATTGTCCGGAACGTCGCTCCTCCTTCGTGATGAATGAACACGTCTTTGGCGACCCACAATCTCTTGCCGCTTATTCTGGCGCGAATGCTAAAGTCGTCGTCTTCGTAATTGCCGGGAAAAAACCTCTCGTCCATTCCCCCGATAACGTCCAGAAGGCCGCGGTGGAAGAGCATGCAGAAGCCGATCAGCCTGTGCGCGTAAAATCCGGTATTCGCATGCTGCATCCGCCAAGACTCCGCGATCGCGTCCAAGGCGTCCCGTGAGTACGGCGAGAGGAAGTGAGCGCGTTGAATCGGCGCGACGTTGTTCGATACGGGCCCGACGATGCCGATCGAGCTATCCCGCAGGAGCCAACCATGCAGACCGCTCAGCCAATGCGCCGTTACGATCGTGTCGTTGTTCAGCAAGACGATGTGCTCGCCCGAAGCCGCGAGCATGCCTTGGTTGCACCCCGCCGCGAATCCTCTGTTGACTTCGTTCCGGATAACGACGGAGTCGGGAATCGTTGCCAAGTAATCCAGCGTGCCGTCGGTCGACCCGTTATCCACGAATAGGAATTCGTAGGGTTCGTCCGTATGCCGGATGATGCTGTCCACGCACCGCCGGGTGAGTTCTTGTCCGTTACGGGTAAGGATGACGATTGAAGTTAATGCCACTGCGCTTATCTCCTTGTCGACCCGAATATTGGTTCTATCACATGCCCGACGCTGCGATAATGTATGGCAATGTCAGCATTAACTCGGACTGCGAAGGCACTAGGATGCCTAGTCCATGATGAGAGTACAGCTTGAATAATCGAAGGTCGAAAACGGATCGTTTCATGAAATCCTCGATCGCCGTCAACACGCCGTTCCGATCTCCGTGCTCGGAGACGGCATTATTCGAATACGCGTTGAAACCGCCCGATTCAAGCAGCGCGGACCGGCCGGGCTCCATTCCTTGCCTAGCGTAAGCTTGGCGGAATGCCGGGGGGATCGATTCCGGCGATGCGTACATATCCCTGCGCCCGTAAGGCCAGTCCGTGTCATGCAGCAGCACGATCGGAAATCGGCCCGTGCGCTGGGCCATTTGCTCCGCCAACGCCAGCTCGTGGTAGACCGTATACCAGTTGTGGTCGCCATCGACGAGAAGGAGATCGTATTGGACGATTTCCGGCAATGCGTCTAGGCTTAATCGTTCCATAACCGTCGCGCGATGCCCGTAATACGCCTTCAGCAGCTCGACGTTATAGAGAGGAGTCTGTTCGATAATGAAGCAGTTCGCGTTGCAGTATTTGCAATAGTCCAGCAGCTTGAAGGTGTTCAGTCCGCTCATCGAACCGATCTCCACGATCGTTCGCGGACGCGAGGCGATCAGGATCGGCTTGATCACCTTGTCCCAATATCGATGCATGATCTTCTCCTTTGCTCGCTCCGCTTCGTATTCGCAGTTGAGAATGGGATGTATTATCGTATGCCGAGCCTCCGGAAAGCCAACGGCTCATTCGTCTATTTATGGCGGGCGATTGATTGACATTTTCCATTTCGTTTGACAAATCCACCCTATTCGTCTATCATCTAATTTAATGAATATCTAATTAGATAATCGTAAAAATAGAAGCGGAGGATAACGATGCAATTAGATAAGATCGTCCATTACCACAAGGCGCTTGCCGACCCTACGCGAATCAGGATGCTAGTGCTGCTCGCCGGCGGCGAAGCGAACGGCCAAGCGCTAGCCGAGAAGCTAAGCGTCACGCCTGCGACGATTACCCATCATGCGGCCAAATTGCGGTCGGCAAGCTTGATCAACGAGCGGCGGGACAAGAACACGATTTATTTTTCGCTGAACGATTACTTTATAAGGAATAACGCGAGCGCGATCGTCGATCTTATTTACCGTTCCACCGAGGAGGGGGCAAGCGACATGGAAGGCCAGCATCAAAGATTAAGAGAATCCGTTCTCAAAAACTTCTTTACGTCAGCGGGGAAATTGAAGAACGTACCCGTACAGCTTAAGAAGAAGCTGATCGTTTTGGAGCACTTGGTCTCTAAGTTGGAGAAGGGACGCAAGTACACTGAACGGGAAATCAATGAATTCATCAAACCGTTCCACGAGGATTTCGCGACCCTCCGAAGAGAGTTCATCATGCATCAATACATGTTTAGGGAGGATCAAATTTACGAATTGAATCCGAGGGAAATGTGGGCGAAATGGGAGACGTTATCTTGATATTAGTAGCCGATTTCTCGAAATAGCTTTCCTTTAGAAATCCGTTGTGTTATTATATTGGTTACATGGACGGGCTTGTAGCTCAATGGCAGAGCAACCGGCTCTTAACCGGTAGGTTGTGGGTTCGACCCCCACCGAGCCCACCATAACCCTTTCAATCAAGCAAGGCGTTCGAATTGATGTTCAATTCGAACGCCTTTTTTGCGTTTCGATTCGGGATAAGAGATGGGAATCGGAGGGAAACTACGGGATGCGATTGCTCATTTTTTCCATGTCGCATGTATCGTTACCGTTGTTGTTGTTTGAACGACTTGCGCGCTTTGGCGAACAATGGCTTGCCTTCGATGAAGTACCAGACGATCAAAGGCGAGAAGACATTGACTCCGAGCACGCTATAAACAATGGTCCACATGAACCCTTCGGTATTCAAAACCTGTTCGTAAATCCATGAGTGACACAAGTCCATGCCGTTCGCTCCTTTACTTCGGAAAGCGTTAATTTAGTTGCTATTGTAATGCAATGCCATCCAGGCTATACAACCAAGAGACGGGGAGGGCAGAGGATGTCGGTAGATCAGGACAAGCTACAAGCGGCTTTCATGCCGAGATTGTCGGACAAAGCGGACGCCGTCGATTCGATTTGAACGCGATTGATGTTCAATGCTTCAGTGAAAATATGCTTGCTGGCTAGTCGACAAATTCGGGTTATCGTGGCAGATCATTCCGACTGCGCTCGGACAGCTGATGCAGGACCCCGATCCGGAGAAGTCGGGTAGAGTAGTGAACGCGATGCTCCAGATGAGCAAGATCGACATCGCACAGCTTAAGCAGGCTTACGAAGGCTAACGAGATGACGGCAGCGATGCCGTTTTTTTGTTGCGCGGATTCTCCGAAAATATGGATTGTAAGTACATATTTGAGATGATAGTGTATAGAGGTGATTGTCGAAAAAAGTCAAAACGAGACGCGTCGAGAGGATTAGTGATTAGATGTTTTGCGGACAATGCGGAACGCAGCTTAAACCGGGTTGGCAATTTTGCGATTCATGCGGCCAACGTACGAGTACAGAGATGACACAGACGCCGGCAACAGCACCTTATATGCCTGCGCAGCCGATCCTTTCTCCTTCGAGGCCAAGGAAGAAGCTAACGGCCAAGCAGATCACTATAGGAAGCATCGCGATCGGCGTAATAGCACTGTTGGCGGGCGGGTATTTGTTCGCAAGGGCAACGTATGGTCCGTCTACCCCCGAGAAATTGGCGGACAAGCTGATCGAAGCGATCGATGGCGAGGATGCTGCCGCGTTCGCGAAATATTTGGATGATCCGAAATCGCCGCTGCTCGCGGACGATCGTCTGCGATTGTTCGAGACTACGCTGGCTAACAGCGAGGTTAAGGCGGCGTATAAAGAGGCGATCGACGAGGCGGTAGACGAAGACGAGAGCGATTGGTTTTCGTTCACGGAGTCGAAGTCTTGGCGAGGAAGCAAGTGGAGCATCCATGTAGAGCCGGTGGACATCACCTTTAAGGGACCGAGCAGCGATAGCGAGCTTCAAAGCAGTTTTACGATCGGAGAGCTGAATTCAGACGGCGGTAGATTGGACGAAGTATGGCCGTCGATCTATGACTATAAGGCGATTTTGAAAGGCGAATACGCGGATATTTCGTCCAGCGGCGCCATTGATGCTTTCGATAGCGAATCATCCAACGAGATTATTGCCGACGATTCGGAGATGTACGAATTAGAGCTGACTCTACCGGCTAGCAGTGATTGGAAGACTACGATCAACGGAAAGCCCGTGCAAGGAACGACGGGAGAGACGATCGTCATTAAACCCGCGCCGGCAATCGTCAAGCTGAAAGTAGAAGGGACGGTTATAGGCGCATCGGTCACGAACGAGGAGACGATCTATACGGACGAGACGGACCGATTCGATGCAAGGGACGTTCTCGATCAAGAGATTGCCGCAAAGGCGCTCGATCTCGCCTACGATTCGGCGATTAGCTGGACGAAAGCGATGAACGCGCAAGATCCGAGCTTGTACAAGGGATCCGATCCGGACAGCTCATACCACAAGCAGACGGTAGACAACATCACCGCGGATCACAACTTCAAATACGTGCTAGAATTCCTGCGCGTCGATCCAAGCTCCGTCGCGTACGACGGGGATACGTTGACCGTCGGCATAGCCGAGACGTACCGCGAAATTAACGGTTCCTCGTACAATGAGCCGATCAATTGGACGGCGACCTATACGTTCCGTCAGCAGCCGGATACGGATAGCTGGTGGATTGAAAATGCCGAATGGAGCGATCAATACACGTTTGAAGGACAGATCGTTAAAGCAAACGATGCCGCCGACTTCGAGGTCGAAGATCTGCAGAAGGATGCACCCACGGTATCGGATGGGGAAATCGACTTCGATGCGATTCAATCTTTTATGCAGCTGTATAGCTCAACGTCCGTCGATGCGATCAATAACCGAGATTTCGGTATCGTCGAGGGGTTGATCGATCCGTCCGGTCCGGCCTACAAGGAGTCGGCAGCCTATATCGATCATCTGAAAGACTTGGGCATTACCGAACAGCTGGTCAGCATGAACGTGGATAGCTTCGAGCGCGTCGACGATACGACGTATACCGCGAACACGACTGAAACTTACGATATTACGAATAGCGACGGCGTTACGAAACGGAGATACTTTCAATCGACGTTCAAGCTTACGGTGATCGACGGACAGCTTCGCGCGCATACGCTGATCGATACTAAGGAATTATAAGATTGTTAAGCAGCCGACAACCCGAACAACTCGCTTCGGGTTGTTTTTGTTCGTTCTTATTGACAGAGGATGGCGATAATGATACAAAAATAAGTGTTGGCACTCGCGAAGTAAGAGTGCTAATCTACGTCGCAAAGGGGTAATCGCAATGTCCAAGCAGCAATTCAAAGCCGAATCCAAGCGTCTGTTAGAAATGATGATCAACTCGATCTATACGCAGCGCGAGATTTTCTTAAGAGAGCTAATCTCCAACGCAAGCGACGCCATCGACAAAATTTATTACCGGGCGCTGACCGACGATAAGATCGTGTTCGACAAAGACCATTACTATATTAAAGTAATCGCCGACAAGGCAAGCAGAACGCTAGTCATCCGCGATACCGGCATCGGGATGTCCCGCGAAGAGCTCGAGAACAACCTCGGCATCATCGCCAAGAGCGGCTCGCTCGCGTTCAAGAAGGAGAACGAAGCGAAGGACGGCCATGATATTATCGGCCAATTCGGCGTCGGCTTCTATTCCGCGTTCATGGTTGCCGATCAAGTGACGGTAATCAGCCGCGCGCTCGATAGCGACACCGCGTTCAAGTGGGAGTCCGAAGGCGCCGACGGATACACGATCGAGCCGTGCGACAAGGCAGACGTGGGCACGGAAGTGATCCTCAAGATCAAGGACAATACCGAAGACGACAGCTACGACGAGTTCTTGGAAGAGTACCGCCTGCGGTCGATCATCAAGAAGTATTCCGACTTCATCCGCTACCCGATCAAGATGGACGTGTCCCGCAGCAAACCTAAGGAAGGCAGCGAGGGAGAATACGAGCAATACGAAGAAGAGCAGACGATCAACAGCCTCGTACCGATCTGGAAAAAGAACAAGAGCGAGCTGACGACGGAAGATTACGATAACTTCTACAACGAGAAGCATTACGGCTTCGATAAGCCGATCAAGCATATTCATATTAGCGTAGACGGCGCGGTTCGTTATAACGCGATCCTGTACATTCCGGGAAGCATGCCGTTCGATTACTACACGAAGGAATACGAGAAAGGGCTCGAGCTCTATTCCAGCGGCGTGCTGATCATGAATAAGTGCGCGGACCTGCTTCCGGATTACTTCAGCTTCGTGAAGGGCTTGGTCGATTCCGAGGATCTGTCCCTGAACATCTCCCGCGAGATGCTGCAGCATGACCGCCAGCTCAAGCTGATCGCGAAGAATATCCAGAGCAAGATCAAGAGCCAGCTTCAGAGCTTGCTGAAGGACGAGCGCGAGAAGTACGAAGAGTTCTTCAAAGCGTTCGGCAGACAGCTGAAATTCGGCGTATACAGCGATTACGGCATGAACAAGGAAGTGCTCCAGGATCTGCTTCTGTTCTACTCCTCCAAGGAGAAGAAGCAAGTTACGCTCGACGAGTACGTGGGGAGAATGCCGGAAGACCAGAAGTACATCTATTACGCCTCGGGCGAGTCGATCGAGCGGATCGAGAAGCTGCCGCAGACGGAGATGGTCGCGGACAAAGGCTACGAAATCTTATACTTCACCGACGACATCGACGAGTTCGCCATCAAGATGATCGCGACTTACAAGGATAAGCAGTTCAAGTCCGTATCGAGCGGAGATCTGGGCATCGAGTCCGACGAGAAGGATAGCAAGGAAGACGAAGCCGCCTCGCAGAACAAAGACTTGTTCGAAGCGATGAAGACGCTGCTCGCGGACAAAGTGAAAAACGTTCGCGCGTCCAAACGGCTCAAGTCGCATCCGGTCTGCTTCTCCACGGAAGGCGAGCTGACGATCGAGATGGAAAAGGTGCTGAAGGCGATGCCGAACGCGGGCGACGTCAAAGCCGACAAGGTTCTCGAGATCAACGTCAACCACGCGATATTCAAAACGCTTCAAGACGCGTACGAGAACGATAAAGCCAAGTTAGATCTGTATACGACGCTGCTCTACCATCAGGCGTTGCTTATTGAAGGCTTGCCGATCGAAGATCCGGTATCGTTCACGAACGATATTTGCAAAGTGATGGTGTAACGAAGATGAGCCAGTCGGAATCCGGCGGCGCGTTCGTCGCGCTCCTAAGCGATAGGTTAAAGGTCGAGATCGCGGTTCCCGGTACGAACTACCGGAGAACGCGGTTCGACTGGACGGGATGGGTTCAGCAAGTAACGCTAGACCGGACAGCGACGTTCTGCGTCGACGAGTCCCTCGAGCCCGGCAAAGGCACGGGAGGCGGCGGTCTGTGCAATGAGTATGGCAACGCTGAGCCGATCGGTTATGCGGATTGCGAGCTAGGGGAGCAGTTCCCCAAGCTCGGCGTAGGTTTGCTGACGAAGCAGGTAGAAGGGAGATACGACTTCTTCCGCGGCTATGAGCTGGATCCGTTCGAGACGTCTTACGAGCTTAGCGATGACGGGTGCTCCATCGTATTCCGTACGGCGCCGAAGCCGTGCAGAGGATACGCGGCAGAACTGATCAAGACGTTAACCGCCCGTGGCAACAAGCTCAACATCGCTTACGAGCTGCGCAACGTCGGCGAGAAGCCGATCGAGACGAGCGAATATAACCACAACTTCGTGCGCATTAACGGCGCCGAGATCGGACCGGACTACGAGCTGACGTTGCCGTTCCGCTCGGCGTTCGCGCCGCTCGACCATCCGATACTGGTACAGAACGAACATACGCTGAATTGGCGCAGAACGCCTGAGCCTGGAGAATCGTTCTACGCCGAGGCAAGGACGTTCGAGCCCGCCGTGATCGAGAACCCGTCTTGGACGTTGCTGCACAAGCCGAGCGGGGCGGGAATGCGCGAGACGCTGGATCGTCCGCTTCTCAGGCTGGCCGTATGGGGCCAAACCCACGTCGCGAGCGCGGAGATGTTCGTGCAGCTCTCGGCAGCACCAGGCGAAACGCTGCGCTGGAACCGGACGTATGAGTTTTTCCGGGAATAAAAGATACGATGACAGAGACATTCACTAGTTGGATGTCTCTTTTTACGGAGAGGGGGATTAAGATGATTAGATATCCGTACTTGGAAGAAGGAGCAACGATCGGCGTAACGGCGCCATCGTCAGGGGTAGGGGTCGAACTGCACGATTTGATCGATCTATCCTGTAGTCGAATGAAGGCGAAGGGTTACGACGTTATTGTCGGAGAGACGGTGTGGACGCAACGCAAAGCCAAGTCTGCACCAGCCCGATTGCGCGCAGGCGAGTTCAATGAAATGATGAGCAACGATCGCATCGGGTTGATCATCCCGCCCTGGGGCGGCGAGCTATTAATCGAAGTTCTCGAATTTCTGGAATTTGAACGATTTAAGCCCAAGTGGATTTTGGGATATTCGGATATAAGCGTGTTGTTGCTAGCCATAACCTTAAGAACGGGCATAGCAACCGCTCATGGCACGAATCTCATCGATCTTAGAGGAGAGTTCTCCGATAATACGACGGCCAAGTGGCAATCCGTCTTATCTATGAAAGCTGGCGAATCGGTCATCCAGCATTCTTCGGATAAGTATCAGAAGGAATGGCAGCACTCGAATCCTTCGCCCTGCGTCTTTCATTTGACCGAACGAACGGATTGGAAAGTAATCTCGAATGCTGCCGTCACTATGCAGGGGCGCTTGCTATGCGGGTGCATCGATGTGATCAGACATTTAATCGGCACGCCATACGGCGATGTACGGCATTTTCAAGAGCAACTTATCTCTAACGAGCCCATCGTTTGGGTACTTGAAAATTGCGAATTATCGACCGCGGATTTACGCAGGTCGTTAGTTCAGATGAGGCTCGCCGGCTGGTTCGATAATTGCGCGGGTATTCTGTTCGGAAGAAGCGGCGCCAATCGGCCGGTTGACGATTATACGGTGGAGGACGTGTACGAAGACCTGTATGAGGAAGTACGTATTCCGATCGTTTACGATATCGATTGCGGTCATGTTCCGCCCCAAATCACTTTCGTTAACGGGGCTTACGTAGAGATCGAAGCGAGAGAGGGAAAAGGCATAGTAAAGCAAACGTTTAATCCCTAAGGGCATGATTACAAAAGACCGTCTCCTCGATGAGGGACGGTCTTTGCTTTGCATTCGTTCTCTTATTGTTAGTCCGCGTATTTTCTCTTGATCTCCAGCATGTAGTTTAAGTTCTCGAAGAAGATGTCGACGAGCACGGGATCGAAGTGTCGCCCGCGCTCTTCCCTGAAATAGTCCAAGATGCGGTCGATCGGCCACGCTTGCTTGTATACTCTGTCGCTGCCAAGAGCGTCGAATACGTCGGCCAACGCGGCGATTCTGCCGTAAATATGAATATCTTCTCCCGCGAGTCCGTTCGGGTATCCGGTACCGTCGTACTTCTCGTGATGCTGGTAGGCGATGATCGCCGCGGTTTGCATCATTTCGCGCTTCGAATGATTAAGCATCGCATAGCCGTGGTTCGTATGGTTTTTGATCACTTCGAACTCTTCGGGCGTTAGCTTGCCCGGCTTGTTCAGTATCGCGTCCGGAACGGCGACTTTACCGACGTCGTGCATGGAAGAGGCGAGCCGGACGATCTCGGCTTCTTCTTCGGCAATGCCGTATTTGAGCGCGAGCAGCTTGGAATATTCGGCAACGCGCTTTACGTGTTGCCCGGTCTCCTTGGAGCGCGTCTCCGCGATTTCGCCTAAGGTGAATATAATTTCCTTCTGCGTATTTTCGACCTCTTCGTTCAAATAAATGTTCTCGAAGGCGATGGACACGTTGGCGCAATAAATCTCGATCAAGTAACGATTCCATTCGTTCAGTTCCTTGGAGCCTTCGAAATAGATCACGTTCTCCTTGCCCGATTTGCTTTGGAAGTAGCAAGTGAAGCAGTTGTCCCTGAACTCGCTCGCTTTGTCCCTGAACGCCCGCTCGATGCATTGGAACACATGCGGGGGAACGACGTTCCCGATCGGCTCGTTGTCCGAGAAAGAGTAATCTCCCGAGGCTGCCAGGATATAAATTTCCTCCTGGCCTTTGGCGGCTGCGTAGCTGTTGCAATGCAGCGCGTTTTTGTTCAAATTGAGTATCGACGTAAGCTGCGTGAGGACGCCGGAAGCGAATTTGCGCATCGATTTCAGCTCGAACAGATCGGCTGACGAGTTGATGATTTTCTCCAGGCCGACTTTGTTGTTCTCGATGACGATGATATCCCGGTAGGAGCGCAGCGCGGCCATCATCGTCGTGAACAGCTTCTGCGACGTTAACTCCGTCTTTTCCTTGTAGTCGTTAATATCGTAATTCGTAATGACCATACGTTCCGGCGCTTGACCCGGCTGACCGGTACGCAAAATGATTCTGACCGAAGTCCGGTTCAACTGCTCCCGGATATACTTGACGATCTTAAGTCCCGTATCGTCCGCATCCATGACGACGTCGAGCAAGATGACGGCCGCGTCTTCATGCTCCTCGATTAACGAGAGCGCCGTCACTTCGGTATAAGCGCTAATGAATTCGAGCCGTTTGCCGTCGAACGCGAAGTCGCTTAGCACCATTTTCGTCAAATGATGCACTTCTTGTTCGTCGTCCACGATTATGATTTTCCAACGGTCTTGCGATGCGGGTCCCGTGTTCTTCTCGAGGGGATCCTCTTCCGCGAAAATGAGGAAATCGTCGTCTTCTCTAGTTGTCATGGGTTACGCCCCCTCCTGAATCGGTATTTGAATCGTGAACGCGGTACCTTGTCCAAGCTGGCTATCGCACGCGATCGTACCGCCGAGCGATTGGACGACCAAGTTGTACACGATATGCATACCGAGCCCCGTGCCTCCGCCTCCGCGATTAGTCGTGAAGAACGGGTTGAAAATTTGATCGACGACTTCAGGCGGCATTCCTTTGCCGTCGTCTGAATAGCGTAGCGTTACTTTGCCGTTATGTTCAGAGAGTCGAATCTCGATTCGGCCTTCGTCATCCGCTTGGTAAGCGTGGATGAGCGAGTTCATGATGAGATTGGTGAACAGCTGCGAGATGGCGCCCGGATCGGTGAACAGCTCGATTTCTTCCGGTCCGGTTACGGAGACGTGATGCTTCGTTTTCTTTAGGTTAGGCTGCAGGCTGACTAGCACTTCCTGGATATAGGCTTTCAGCTTGAACCGTCGCTTCGTCTGCGCGCTGCTGTCGACGGCGACCTGCTTGAAGCTTCGGATAAGCTCGGAAGCGCGGAATAGATTCGTCTGAATCATTCCGGTCGTATCTTGGATCATGCGAAGATACTCTTCCAGATCCGAACGCTTCATCTTGTTGGCGGCGTACATAGCGAGAAATTCTTTTGATTTCTCGTCCATGTACGAGACGGCGGTGACGCCGATCCCGATCGGCGTATTGATCTCGTGGGAGACGCCGGCGACGAGATTGCCCAAGGCGACCATCTTCTCGGACTCGACCAGCTGCTTCTGCGTCTGCTGCACGATTTCCATCGCCTGCTTCAGCTCGCTGTAGCGGCCTTCGAGATTGATGACCATCTCGTTGAACGCGGAGGCGACTTCTGTAATCTCTTGGCTGGAATCGAGCGATATTTCTTTATAGGGCAGTCCCTGCTTAACGGATACCGCGGCCGTCCGAATTTTGAGGAGCGGACGCAGGAGCAGCTTGCGGATAATGTAAGACAGCGTGACGAGCAACAGAACCGTAATGGCTAAGCCGACTATAACGATGATCTGCACGCGCTTCTTGATGAGCGCCATGCTGTCCGACGTGTCGATCAGCAGTTCGATGGCGCCGATCGTATCTCCGTCTTCTTTAAGCGGCGCGGTGAGCCGGTCCTTCGGGATGCCGTCGGCCTCGTTGCGGAGATGGTCTACGAGCGTCTGATCGCTCTCGATCATGCTTATCAGATCGGGCGGTGTAAGGCTTCCGATCCGCTTGCGGTCGGTGGAGGCTCGCACGTTCGTCTCGCCATACAGCGTCAATTGGATAACGTCGGGATTCTTATATTGGATGTAATCAAAAATCTGCTGCACGTCTTCGATGGAATGCGATTCCTCGTACCGGCCGTTGATGGCGGTCGTCATGCCGTCCAGCTGACTTACGTAGGTTTCCTCTACGGATTTGCGGAGGCTGTACGTATCGAACCAGACGATGATCGACATGAGACCGACGGTGACGATCGTTACGAGTACGAGAAGCTTGCTTTGCAAGCTCATTCGGCGGAAAACGGACGGTTTAACCGTTCCTGTCGTCATTTGATGTCGAATTCCTTTGTCTGCGTAACGTCGTATGGCGTGTGGTCGTTGTTATGCAAGCTAATTTTCAATTTATGATGGCCCGGCGCCAAATCCTCGAACTCGTATACCCGTTCCTTAACCCCGATTTTGTCATTGTCGTCGAGGTACATATGAATATGCCCTTCGCCGTCTTCGCGTCCCATTCCGTAATGCTCGGCGGAAATCGACAGATCGGTATCGACGGTAACCTTAACGTTGCTTCCATCGATCGCCAACGAGACGTCCAAGCTTGGCTTGTGGTTTGCCCCTTGCTTGCTTGAGCCGCCGGAACTATTCCCACATGCTGTCAGCATTAGACAGCAGACGATCGCGATTAATTCTTTTTTCATGTCGACACCTCATTATTCTTGTGGAAATATAGCGTAATATCTAATTCGATGGCGTGGGTAATAATTCCTGCAACGTTCAGGCGGTGAATGGGACATGAATCATAAGTTTTCCTATGCTATACTAGGGACAACTATCCACGAAGGGTGAACCGTATATGAGCGATGAACAGAAAAAAGTAAGTCTAGGCGATGCGATGAAACGCATGCTCGAACAGAAAAAACAAGCGCAACGCCAAGGACAAGATCGGACCGGGCATTTCAGCACGGACGTGAAGGCGATGAAAAGTCAAATCAAGAAAAAACCGAACAATCAAAAGAAGAGAACAGGCGTATAAAGCCGATGGGGATGGACGATGCGCGGCGACTGTTGAGTCGAATAAGTTGGTCCGTCAAGCCGGACGAGATCGACTTATTGTTAAGCCAAGCGGAGTCGGTCGTCTTGCAACCGATGCAGGACGGATTGGAAGCCAGCGTACATAAGCTCACGTTAGGCGATGCGAACTACGTGCTTAAAGCGTGGGACAAGTCATCGAGACCGGATATCGCCTACCAATATCGGTTGCTGTCGGCGTTATGGGGGGAAGGCGTCCCCGTATCGAGGCCGATCGGTGTCGGGGAAGACGAAGAGGGACATAGCGTGCTGTTAACGTCTTACGACGGAGCGCCGCTTAAGAAGCTGGACAAGCAAGGACAACGGAAGATAGCGGCCTTGATGGCGGCGGTGCATCGCTACCCTTACGAGGCATCGGTGGAATTTCGGGCTTGCAAGTACGAGTTCGTCGGCTATTTCTATCCTGGAATATCCGAGCACCCGGATATAAGGCAGCTGCTGCTTCAGCTAGTGGAGGATGCGAAGCTTAAGCAAGAGCATATCATTCACGGCGATCTCCACTTGGGCAATCTCGTGGAGGCGGACGGACGGTACGTCGCCATCGATTGGACGAACGGTCAGTTGGGCGATCCGAGATACGATCTCATGTGGATGGTCGTAATTACTCGGCTATACGTCTCCGAGCGGCACGCAGCCGGCTTGAAGACGGCGTACTTGTCCCTTAACGCCTATCCCGAGGAGCAGTTGGAGTTGTTCGAGGCCATCGCTTTCTTAAGATGGTTGCTGCTACATCGGCATAACTACGTGCCTGCTCCCGCCAAGACGAAGAAGACGGCAATCGGAATCATAAGCGATAATCGTTATTTACAAAACAAAAACCTGTTCCCCCCTCGCGATTGATGCGAGGCTGGAACAGGTTTTTAAACGTTACTTAGTCGCTTACTTGCGCTTGTGCTTGGATTAGCCTTCGATCAGGAGCGTCTCCGGATCTTCGAGCATTTCCTTGACTTTAACGAGGAACTGCACCGCTTCCGCGCCGTCGACGATGCGATGGTCGTAGGAGAGGGCGATGTACATCATCGGACGGTTCTCCATGCGTTCCGCGTCGATCGCGACCGGACGAAGCTGAATCTTGTGCATGCCGAGAATTCCGACCTGCGGCGCGTTCAGAATCGGCGTCGAGAGCAGGGAGCCGAAGGTGCCGCCGTTCGTAATCGTGAACGTACCGCCTTGCAGCTCGGAAATCTCAAGCGTGTTGTTACGCGCTTTGGTCGCGAGGTTCACGATAGAGCGCTCGATTTCGGCGAAGCCAAGGCGGTCCGCTTCGCGAACGACCGGAACGACCAAGCCTTCCTTCGCGGATACCGCGATGCCGATGTCGTAATATTTCTTGACGATGATGTCGTCGCCGCTAATTTCCGCGTTCAAGTGCGGGAAGGCTTTCAGCGCGCCGACGACCGCTTTCGTGAAGAACGACATGAAGCCGAGGTTGACGTCGTGCTTCTCTTTGAACGAGTCCTTGCGGCGTTTGCGGAGTTCCATGATCCTCGTCATGTCGACTTCGTTGAACGTCGTCAGCATCGCTGCGGTACGTTGCGCTTCTACGAGACGTTTCGCGATCGTAATGCGACGGCGGGACATTTTCTTGCGCTCTTCGGGCTTCGCGTAGTTCGCGGTAGCCGTCTTGTCCGAAGCCGGGCTAGGCGCGGCTGCTACCGATGGAGCGGCAGGTGCCGGTGCGCTACCTGCGGATTTCACGTCGGCCGGCGAGATGCGGCCGATCGGATCGCGAGCGGCTACGCTGCTCAGATCGATGCCTTTCTCGCGAGCCAGCTTGCGTGCAGCCGGAGAAGCGAGCGAGTCGCTTGCCGA
The DNA here is from genome assembly GCF_042655785.1 of Cohnella yongneupensis. Taxonomy (NCBI): domain Bacteria; kingdom Bacillati; phylum Bacillota; class Bacilli; order Caryophanales; family Paenibacillaceae; genus Cohnella; species Cohnella yongneupensis. Next base: position 115,350 of record NZ_JBHSNC010000048.1, on the reverse strand, counting down.
TGCGGCAGGAACGGCTACCGGAGCAGCGGCTACAGGTGCCGTAGGGGCAGCAGGCGCTGCGGTCGGAGTCGGTGCAGGCGCTGCGGTCGGAGCAACCGCTACCGGAGCCGCTGCTTCGCCTGCTGCGCCGAGCGTGCCGACGGACTCGCCGATTTTGACCGTATCGCCTTCGTTAGCGAGAATGGCGGTCAGTACGCCGTCTTGCTCGGCGCTAATTTCCAAGTTTACTTTGTCGGTCTCCAGTTCGAGAAGCAGGTCGCCTTGCTTAACGGCGTCTCCTACTTTGACGATCCACTTGGAGATAGTGCCTTCCGTAATGGATTCGCCCATCGCCGGAATTATAATGTCATGCATTCGAAGTTACCTCCCGGATTTAACAGCCGATTTCTTTTTGTTAAGCAGCGTCTGCGTAAGAATGTACTGCTGCTCGAGGACGTGTACTTGTTGGAAGCCGCTTGCCGGGCTGGAACGCTCGGGACGTCCGATATAGCTGACAGTCGCTTCCGCCGGCGCAACCTCGCGAATGCGCGGCTCCATAAAGCTCCAAGCGCCCATGTTCTTCGGTTCTTCCTGAACCCAGACGATCTCGGTCAGTTCAGGGAAGCGATCGACGATCGCTTGAATTTCCGCTTTAGGGAACGGATACAGCTGTTCCACGCGAGCGATATGCAACCAGTCGCGATCCGCGTCCGGCGTCTTGGCGATCTCGTCGGCTAAGTCGATCGCGACTTTGCCGGTACAGAGGACAAGGCGTTCCACGCGCTTCGGTTGCTGTCCGAGACCCGGTTGTTCGAGCACCGGCTGGAAGGAGCCTTCGCTCAGCGCGGAAGCCGGCGAAGCGACGTGCGGGTTGCGAATCAAGCTCTTCGGCGCCATTACGACGAGCGGACGGGCCGCATCGGTGTTCGTGATCGCCGCTTGATGGCGAAGCAAGTGGAAATATTGCGCCGCGCTGGACAAGTACGCGACCGTCCAGTTCTCTTCGCCAGACAGTTGCAAGAAACGTTCCATGCGCGCGCTCGAATGCTCGGGTCCTTGGCCTTCGTAGCCGTGCGGGAGGAGCATGATCAAGCCGGAGCGTTGCGTCCATTTCGAACGACCGGCGGAGATGAACTGGTCGATCAGCACTTGCGCGACGTTCACGAAGTCACCGTATTGCGCTTCCCAGATCGTCAGCGTCTCAGGCGAGTATACGTTGTAGCCATATTCGAAGCCGAGTACGCCTGCTTCGGAAAGCGGGCTGTTATGAACGGCGAACGATGCTTTCGACTCTGGAAGCTCGTGCAGCGGGCAGAACGTCTCTCCCGAAGTCGGATCGTGCAAGACGAGGTTCCGGTGCGCGAACGTCGCGCGTTCTACGTCTTGACCGCTCAAGCGAATCGGCGTGCCGTCCGCGAGAATCGAAGCGAACGCAAGCGTCTCCGCATGGCCCCAGTCGACTTTCTCGCCGTCGTTCAACGCGTCGGCGCGGCGCTCGAGAATGCGCTGCAGCTTCGGATAGACAGTGAAGCTTTTAGGGAAGTTAAGCAACCCTTTGTTAATGTCGCGAAGCTTATCGACGTTAACGGCGGTAACTGGTTTGCTAGCAAGCTCATTACCTTGCGGATGCGACTGGTGAACGGGATCTTTGTGCTCTTGCCCCTTCACTTGGTCGTAAGCGGCTTTCAGCTTGCGAAGCACGTCTTGCTTGATCGTTTCGGCGGCATCCGCGCTCAGCGTGCCTTCGCTCACGAGTTTATCTGCGTACAGACGCGCGACCGGGGAGTGAGCCTTCACTTTTTTGTAGATGAGCGGCTGCGTCGTTTCCGGATCGTCCGTCTCGTTGTGGCCGTAGCGGCGATAGCCGATCAAGTCTATTACGAAGTCTTTCTTGAATAGCGTCCGGTATTCGCTCGCCATGCGGGCGACCGCAATGACCGCTTCCGGCTCGTCGGCGTTAACGTGCACGATCGGAATTTCATAGCCTTTGGCCACGTCGCTCGAGTAATGCGTCGAGCGGGAGTCGAAGCTTTCCGTCGTGAAGCCGATCCGGTTGTTCACGATAATGTGCACCGTGCCGCCGTTCGAATAACCGCGCAGGTTGTTAAAGTTCAAAGTCTCGGCTACGATGCCTTCCCCAGAGAACGCCGCATCGCCGTGCATAATAATGGACGCTGCGGAATCGAAGTTTTGCTGCGGATATCCCGGTTGGGTACGGTTGTCTTGCGCCGCGCGCGCGAAGCCGGCAACGACGGGGTTGACGTACTCCAAGTGGCTCGGGTTGTTCGCCATCGTAAGGCGCGTTTCGGCGGTCTCGCCGGTCTGAATGGAACGGTTCGCGCCCAAGTGGTACTTCACGTCGCCGGTCCAGCCGTAGTTAATGCCGATCGAGCCTTCGGACGGAATGAGGTTCTTGTTCGGCGAGTGATGGAACTCGGAGAAAATATTGCCGTAAGGCTTGCCCAGCACGTGCGCGAGCACGTTCAACCGGCCGCGGTGCGCCATGCCCATCGCGATGTTGCGGGCGCCGTCGTTAATAAGCTCGTGCACGATCTCGTCCAGCATCGGAATGAGCGCTTCGACGCCTTCGACAGAGAAGCGTTTCTGTCCGACGAACGTACGTTGCAGGAAGTCTTCGAATTGCTCGGCTTCAAGCAGTTTTCTAAGCAGCGCTTCGCGCTCGGAAGCGATAAGTTTGCCGGAAGGAATGACCGTCTCCGCTTGCTTGGTAAGCCATTTGATTTCATCTTCGTTATGCACGTGACCGAATTCGAACGCGATCGGGCCGGTGTACACCTCGAGCAGCTTTTTATAAGCGTCCCAGCTATTGCTTAGGGCATAAGGAGCATCTTCCCAGATGCACTCCGGAGGCAGATTACGAAGATCGGCTTCCGTCAAGCCGTACGTCGCGGGTTCGATCATCCGCGAGCTGACTTTAGGGTTCAGCTCGAGCGGATCGATGTCGGCGGCCAAGTGGCCGAACGCGCGAATATTCCATGCCAATTGTCCGGCAGCGATTGCTTTCTTCAACGAACCCGTATCCGGCGTCGCGGCGTTGCCGCCGGCAGCCAGGCGAGTTTCGGCAGCCTCGGCGAGCGCTTCCGAACGCGGAGGAGCTCCCCAAGTCGCGAACAAGTCGCGATAAGCTTTGCTTACCGCTTCAGGATCTTGAACGTATAGCTCGTACTGCTCCTGAATGTACCCCAGATTGGGGCCATAAAATTGCTGCCATTGTCCTTGTGAGCTTGCTTTCGATTCAGACATTGCTCATCCCTCTATGTTCATGTTGGATTGCCTAGTGTCGCATCTCATTTGATGCGTAGCTTCTGCTTTATTCTAACGCTTTCGAGTCAGATATAAAAATGATGATTAAACATGATAACGATCTAAAAAATAGATCAATCAAGACGTTGGTCGCGCAGATAAAAGCAACTTTCTACATTATGCTTCAAATGCCGATTCTCTATCTCCCATTCGCTCAAATTTTGGGCACGGGTCGAATATTTAACTTTTTGAAAATCGCCTATGCCCATTTAGTTGCGATCTCCTGTCGCAACGGTGCCACACACCGTTAAATTACCGAAACTCCGCAAAAGTCCGCTGCAACGGTGCCACACACCGTTAAATTACCGAAACTCCGCAAAAGTCCGCTGCAACGGTGCCACATACCGTTAAATTACCGAAACTCCGCAAAAGTCCGCTACAGCGGTGTCACACACCGTTAAATCGCCGAAACTCCGCAAAAGTCCGCTACAGCGGTGTCACACACCATTAAAACGCCGAAAGCGTGGAAGTTGGAGTTGCAACGGCGCCACGCGAGCTTAGAGCGGCGAAGGTGTGGAAGTTGGAGTTGCAACGGTGCCTCGCGAGCTTAGAGCGGCAAAAGTGTGGGAGTTGAAGGTGTAACGGTGCCACGCACCGCTAAATAGCCGAAAATTCGGCAACGGTGTAATCCATAGGCATTATTGTTACAATATGTATCACAATGATATGGTTAGTGTATCACTAATCATGAGTTCATTGAGGTGCTGAACGATGATTCCTTCCACCATGTATGCCAATAACGTATTGCCGGTACCGTGGACGATAACGCGCCATACCTACGACGAGCGGGCAAGAAGGCGGCCGTATGTTATGCCGCGACGAAACCTGCCGACGGTTAAGCAGGACAAGCTCGTCGGAACGGCAATGGACGGGTTCGTGAGCTTGCTTGGCACCGCGCAGTCCGTGTTGACGGTTACGAGAGAATTGCTCCGGAGCATAAGCTACGTGCCGCGCGATGCGGCTTCGACACCGGGCGCGATCTCCGAGACGGCAGCCGTCGTGATCGAACAAGCAAAGCGACTCGTTCAAAGTTATAACGATATTCATGCTCGGCTTAGCGATGCGAACGACTATATGCGGCCGAGTATCCGCCAAACATTGAGCGATCTTAAGCTGCTTTCCGCCTTCGCGTTCATCGGGATTAGCCAATCGGCTGAAGGCCGGCTTCGTTTAGACGAGGAACGGCTGCAAGTCCGCATGAACGGTCACGACGCGAACAAGGCGTTAGTCGGGATGGCGGTGCTTGCGACGACGATCCATAGAGTGTTCAAGCGTATAACCGAAACGCCGCTTATTTGTCTGCTCAATATGCAAGTGCCGGAACTGCAGCCTTGCACCGCATATCGATCTTCCAAGCAAGCGTATTTACTGCTTCCTATGAAAGGGTTGCTGCTAAACCGGAAAGCTTAGACCTCCCGAACATAACAAAACACCTTCCCAATCGCGAAAATGCGACCACGGGAAGGTGTTTTGTTCTTATTGTTGCTTATCGTAGTTTAGCCAAATCGAACGCAGGCACTATTCCTTCGTCCATCGCCCGGCTAAGCAAGCTCTCGACGGCTGCGTATCCGTCATCGCCCAGGTCTGCGGTAAATGCGTTGACGTAGAGCTCGATGTGCGCCTTGGCCACTTCCGGATCCATCTCCTGCGCGTGCTGCCTCACGTAATCGCGGGAAGCTTCCGGATGCGTCCAAGCATAGTCGACCGATGCGCGAATCCAGCCCGCGATCGCCTTCGTATCCAGTCCCCGGCGGGCGATGATCGCGCCGAGCGGGATCGGCAAGCCGGTATCGCTCTCCCACCAGCTGCCCATATCTTCGAGCAACGACAGTCCATACGAGCCGTAAGTGAAGCGGGCTTCATGAATGACAAGCCCCGCGTCGACTTGTCCGCTCTGAACGGCAGGCATGATTTCATGGAACGGCATGACGACGATTTGTCCTACGCCGCCGGGCACGTGTTTTGCCGCCCAAAGCCGGAAAAGCAAATAAGCGGTGGAGCGCTCGCTCGGGACGGCGACTACCGCGCCGGATAGCTGCGCCGGGTCTTTCGGATCGGCGGCTTTGCCCGCGGTCAAAACAAGCGGACCGCAGCCTCTGCCGAGAGCGCCGCCGCATGGCAATAATTCGTATTTGTCTAGCACCCAAGGCAGAGCGGCATAGGAAATCTTCATGACTTCCGGGCCTTCTCCTTGCAGGGCCAAGTAATTCGTAATGTCGATATCCGCATACGTTACGTCCAACTCGGGCGCTCCGGCAATAAGGCCATGCGCCCAGGCATGGAAGACGAAAGTATCGTTCGGACAAGGCGAGTAAGCGATTCTCATGATAGTAGTCCCTCCGTTAGTCGTGCGAATGCCGCTTCCAGCGAAGCGAGCGCATCTCCGATCCGCCACGCCGACCGATCGCGCGGGCCGACGCGATTGGAGATCGCGCGAATTTCCAAGACGGGCAAGCCGCGAGCATGGGCTGCGGCAGCTACGCCGTAGCCTTCCATGCCTTCGGCGGCAACGCCGGGCACGCGAGCCGTTAGCTCGGCGGTTGTTTCCGCAGTGCCGGTTGCCGTTGACACAGTGACGATCGGGCCGCTGCTTACGACGATACTGCTATTCTTTAATGCATCTACAACACGGCGGGCTAAAAGCTTGTCCACGCCTATGCGCGAGGTGCCGAAGCCGAGCTCGTCCACGCTGCTGAAGCCGTCCGGCGTCTCGACGCCTAAGTCGGCGGCGATAATAGCGGTCGAGACGACGACGTTGCCGATATCGGCTCGTCCCTCGAAACCGCCGGCGATACCGGCGCTGATGACCAGATCATACCCGCCGGCTTCGAACAAAGCCGTCGTCGTATTGACTGCCGCCGCGACGGGGCCTACGCCCGCTAGCTTCACGTCGAACCGATCGTTCTCCCCAAGCCCACGCAGAACGGCATCTCGCTCAGCCGATACGGCGGTCATGACTAATATTTTTCCGTACATCGATGTTGAGTCTCCTTCTACCTGCCGTTCATTGAACTTACTTCATTATAGTCTCTTGCATTAGGAGAGTACAACAAAACAAGACCGGCGGATATTGGAATCCGTCGGTCTTGTTCCGTTACTAAAGTTACTTGATGCCGGCCGGAGGCGCTACCGGAGCAACGTCGATTGCCGGCCCGCCATAATTCGGGTATGTCGTCTGATAGGCTGGATACGTAAGCGATCCGCGTTCGCTCAAGCTGCCGAGGTCATTCGCTTTAAGCATGGTTTCGGACAACGTGTACAGCGTATTCCCGGCATAAAGGATGCGGCGTACCGACTTGAGGTAATCGTAGCCGTATTGTCCGCTCTTCGCGAGATCGTCCTTCGACAGGTGGGTAATCCGTCCGCGCAAGGTGAAGCCCTTGTTCAAGTCGACGTTATACACGTACGCGCCTTGATAGACGAACTGGCCGTAAGCCGGGAAGCCGCCTTGCTCGATTTGATCTTTGTCTTTGATCTCCATCAGTTCGACCGGAAACGCGAGCAGTCCTTTTGCTTTGGAGAACAACAGCGCCTTAGGGTTGGATAGAAGCTCGGAATTCGTTCCGCGGTCGCCGATGACTTCTTTGAACATTTCCTTCGGATTGTTAACGTCGGTGACGTCGAACATCGCGAGTTTGAGGCCTTGGTAGAACGCCACCGTCGCGTCTTGGCCCATTCCTTTCGATGGTAATTCGACCGTCTCCTTGCCGAATCCGATGATGTGGTTGTCGTCGTAAGGCTGCAAGTAGTCGCTGTAGCCCGGAATTTTCAGCTGGCCGAGCACGGCGGGCTTCGTCGGACTGCGCAGATCGATCACGTACAACGGATCGACGTTGCGGAACGTTACCATATAAGCTCTGCCGCCCAAAAATCGAGCCGAGTAAATCCGTTCGCCTGGAGCGAGATCCTCGAGCGCGCCGATCGTCTTCATTTGTTCGTCGAGCACGTACATATTGTTGGAGGATCTGTAAGTTCCGGAGTTCCACGAATCTCTCGTAGTCGCGATCCGGAAGTAGCCGTTATGCTCATCCATCGAATATTGGTTCAAAACGTTGCCGGGGACGCTGCCTTCGCCGACGTAAATTACGTTGCCTTGGTCGAGACGGAATTTATAGATTTGCGTCACCGTCTCATAATTGTTGTCTTTACCCGGAACCGATCTGGCGATCGCAACGTACAGATGCTTAGCCGATGCGTAGATCGTCTGGCCCGAACCGAGATAGGCGGATAATTGATAAGCTTGCTCCGGCCGATCGAGATCGAGCGCGCCGATCAGCATTGTGCTATTCTCGACGGCGTTCGGGAAGTAGCGAATGTCGCTTAGCGGCAGCTTGGTCAGCTGTTTCGCCGAGGCCGAAGCCGAGTCGCTATAGACCGGCTCGAAGGTGTTCGCCGCATCCGGTGCGGGGGAAACCGCTACGCCTTCGGTTACCGCCCTTTTGTCCATCGTATAGTAGCCATAGTAGTAGTTGTACTTGTTCGTCACGACATAGAGCGCGCCATCGATTTTGCGGGAGCTGATATAGTTGCCTTCCTGCTCGGTCTGGCGCTTCAGAGTAGGCTTGCCGTCATCGCCGAGCGCGTAGATCTTCGTCTGCACCGTGCTGACCGTAGGTACGATCGGCATAATGCTCGCGCGCTTGCCGTCCGGCACCGGCGCCATTGGAGTGCTCGCGCTCGAGCCCGAATTGGAGCTAGATCCGGCTCCCGAACCCGAACCCGAATCCGAGACTGCAATCGGCACGGCGACGTTATGCTGCCCGATGACGACAAGGCGATGGTCGTCGACGTACATCTCAAGCGGGTAAAAATTGTCTTCTGCCTTATATTCCAGCACGGAGGCGAGCTTTGGCGCGGATGGATCAGCAATGCTAGAGATCAGCACGCGATTCCCGCTAATCTGATAGACGAACTTGCCGTCGGTTTTCGCCCAGTCGGCTTCGTCGACGCCTTCGACTTGGATGTTGGTACGCGAATAATCATCAGCCGATCCACCCGATCCGCCCGAATCGCTTGCGTCCGCCGACGGCGATGCCGCGGCTTGCGGAGCCTGCGGGGCAGACTCGGAAGCGATGGCGCCGGAAGTACCCTTCTCATAATAAACGCCGGTGTTTCGCTGGATGTTCCCCAGCAGCTCTTCGAGCTTCTTCTGCGTTCCGACGACCGGAAGCTGCTTCGGATCGTCGATATGAATGACGTTGCCGATGCCGTCCCACGCGACGATAGTACCGAGTGCTTCCGAAATCGCGCGCAGCGGCACCATAATCGAACCCGATCGCAGCGCCGGGGCGACTTCGAGCTTAAACGTTCTGCCGTCCGAGATCATTTGAGCGACGCCGACCGTAATCGTCGCCGTCCGTTTGCCGCGCGTCAGCTTCGCGAACGTACGGCCTTTGCTATCGGTGCCCCACGAGACTTTCGCGCCTAAAGCTTCGGCGATTTGACGCAACGGCACCATCGTGACGTTGTTCACGACGTAAGCGGCCGTATTCAGCTTTAGTTGTTTGCCGTTCACTACGATTTTGCTGCTCGAAGCCGCTGGTTTCGCGGCACCCGCCGAAGTCGCCAACGGCTTCGCAGGAGCCGCGAAGGTAGGTACGGCCAGCAATAGGCTGGCGAACAGCATCGCGATTAGCGTTTTCTTGCCCATCTCATTTTCCCCCTAGGAAAAATAGTCGTCTATGGTAGTAACTCTTTGCATTCGGTACCTTCTTTGACGCAGATTGGAACGAAATGGTTGCAGTGCCCGCAATTAATAAAAATGAGCCGAGCGCCCTCCGTCATACAATAGTAGAGTTCCGTCGTTTTGCCCGTCTGAGGGGGTGAGTCTCATGACAATGCTTCACAGCATGTGCGCGCCAGAAAGAATCGTATTCCAGAACAAAACCGAGCGGGGTCTCGGATTGGAAGACGTGCGGGAGCGGGTTTTGCAGTTCGTGGCCGAAGCGCCCGCGTCGAACTATCATTTCATTATCGGTACGGATAGCCAAGTGCACCGCGGGTATACGAAGTTCGCGACCGGCGTCGTCATTCATAGGCTAGGTCAAGGCGCTTGGGCGTGCTATCGGCAGTTTGCCGTTCCGAGGGAATTGACAAAGATTCGAGAAAAGCTGATGCTAGAGACGATATTTTCGCAACAAATCGCTCACCGCTTCGATCCGGACGAACTGAGAAGCTGCTTGAAGCCGCAAACCCTTAACGCAAAGTCGGGAGCCTCCCTTCTGGCTTTCATCGATATCGACGCGGGGACCGTCATGCACGTGAACAAAACCGCGCAATACGTGCAAGAGATGGCGGATTGCGTTCTGTCGACGGGGCAGTATGCGCCGCGGGTGAAGCCTTATGCTTATGCGGCTTCCTCCTATGCGAACCGATACACGAAGCGGCCGTTCTCCACGATTTCCTAACTAACAACATCCGAAGCAAGGGGTATCGCATTGCGCACAACATTCTCGGCCCTCATACGGCATCTATTCCGATTCAAAGTGTTTTATATCGCCGGGGCGGTTCTAGCTCTAGCGATCTATGTATTAACCCATCTGTCGATTCCGAAGTCCGTTCAGCCCGAGCCGACCGGCGACCAATACAGCTATGAGCATTTCATCGCCGCGAACAACGTCTCCTTGCATGTCGTTAAAACCGTGCCGGGAGCCGTTCATTTGCGAATCGTGGACGACAACGTTACGAGAACCGGCATTGTAGGCGTGAACGGAGGATTTTTCTGGGAAAAACAGCTGTTAAGCATCGCCGTGGAAAATGATCAACCCGCAGGCGGGACGAAGGGTCAACGCGGTTCAGGGTGGTTCAACGCCAAATACGCCCGCGGAACGCTCGTCTACGACGGGGATACCGGCTTATTCTCGGTGCAGGTCGTAAGCGACGCGGACCAGATAAAAGTCCAAGACCGGTCCCGGTACTGGGCGCAAGGCGGCATCAGCTTAAACCTTCGCGACGATGTCCGTTGGCGCGCGCAAGCGGAGACGGAGGCGATTCCGGTGCCGGACGAGTTCCGGCTTCGCAGCGCCATGGCTTACGACGGGAAAGGACAAGTGTACCTGTTCGTAACGGACGTTCGGTGCACGGCTGAAGACTATCGCAAAGCCATCCTCGAATACGGGAACGCGGAAGCGCACCGGTTAATCGACGGGATTTTCCTCGATGGCGACGGTTCTTCCCAATTATCGACCCGGGAAGCGATGCTGTCGGGCGACGGAAGAGCGGTGCTCCAGATGATCGGCGTGGATTGACGGCAGGAAAAAGGCGGCCTTCCGGTGAACTATATATCGCAGTTATGTTAATCGCGGAGGGAAGAAGATGAAGTCGATTACGGTTGCAAGCTTGCAGGAGAAGTTCAAGCTGGAGGTACTGTCTGGCGGGGATCGGCTCGGTCGCGAGATTACGAAGGCAAGGGCGCATCGGCCCGGACTGGAGTTCGTCGGGTATTTCGATTTCTTCCCGATGGAACGGGTTCAAGTGCTCGGACGCAAAGAAATCAACTATTTACATAAGCTGACCGAAGAAGAACGCAATTTGCACATCGGCAACGTCGTGAAATACCATCCCCCCTGCTTCATCGTGACGTCGAATCAGGAAGGCTTGAAATATTTGACGATCTATTGCGAGCAGGAAGGCATTCCGTTGCTGCGGACAAGCGAGAAGACGACGGAGTTCATCGCGAAGCTGGACGCCTACCTGATGAAGGCGTTAGCGCCCGAGATCGCCGTTCATGGCGTATGCGTCAACGTGTCGGGGATCGGCATTTTGCTGCGGGGCAAGTCAGGCATCGGCAAAAGCGAGACGGCGCACACGCTCATCCGGCGCGGCCACCGTCTCGTCGCGGACGATATCGTCGTCCTGAAGAAGCTGAGCCCGCAGACGCTGCTCGGTTCGCATAACGAGACGACGCGGGAATTTCTGGCGCTGCGCAGCATCGGGCTCGTGAACGTCGTTCGGCTCTATGGCCGCAAAGCGTTCCAAGACGAATCGCGGATCGTGCTCGATATCGAGCTGACGCATTGGCAGGATAACACGCTTAACAACGACTTGGAACTGGAGCCTAAGTTCTCGGAATACATGGGCGTGCGGATTCCGTACATTGAAATTCAGTTGCAGCCGGGTCGCGACGTAGCCGGCATGATCGAAGCGGCGGCGAACAATTGGTACTTGAAGCAGCAGGGATACAGCGCCGCGGAGGAGTTCATGAAGCGGTTAGAGGACGAGATGGCGGGCGGGTAAGCCATAAGTTATGGCTGCACGTACAAGTAAGCGGTTCGCGTCGTCCGGTAAGTGCCTTCCAGTAACTGTTCCGGCAGCAGTTTCGATTTCACGAGCGCGTTGATTTTCGTCGGATCAGCCCGGCACACCGCTTTCCAAAGCTCGGGATCCGGAAGCGCGGCGAACACTTGCTGGTCGTCGTACACTTTTTTCTCTTGATAAATGATTTTAAGCGTATAATCGGGCAGTTTTAATTCGGCGTCGGTCGCATAAGCCGCGATGATCTCTTCGCGAAGCGTCTCGAGCGCGTCTTCGATTCGTTTCTGTTCTTCTTTCAATTGGCAATAGAGCGTAAGCCGTTCCGGCCGCATGGCGTTCACCTCTTAAAAAATAATGCTAGATGATGAAAGCTATGAACCTCTCTTCCGAAATATACCTAATCGCGATAACAATATTGCGCGCACACCGCATGAAGTCGTTATTCCCCGGGAAATGTCGAAGCGGGGCGAGCGGCGACGAGGGGCGCATTAGACAAAAAGAGTGATTGATAGACTCAGGGGGAGAACGATCGTGATCAGACGTTATGTAATGGGAATATCATTGGCGCTATTGATCGCGTCGATGGCGGCATGCCGTTCCGGAGTTGATGACGATTCGAAGTCTTCGTCAGGAGTGTCGGAGCCAACCGCGTCGGCAAGCGATTCCGCACCGGCCTCGTCCTCGGCAATCGCTTCGGGCGAGACCGAACCGAAGGCTCCGGGGTCGAAAGGTTTTCTATGGCGGGTGACCGGAGGGACGAACCCGGGTTACTTGGCGGGGACGATTCACGTGGCGAGGAAGGACATGTATCCGCTAGACCCGGACTTGGAGCAAGCGGTGGCGGATTCGGATTATATCGGGCTGGAGCTCGATTTGACGAAGGTCAATCAGCTGGCGCTCGCTACGCTCGTCGCTAAGCAAGCGCTGCTGACGGACGGGACGAAGCTGCAAGACTACGTGTCCGAAGACGATTACTCGAAATTCGAGCAGCTCATGAAGAAGTCGGTCGGAATCGTCGGCGCGAGCGCGTTCGATCAGTACGAGCCTTGGTACGCCGCAATGACGTTAGAGAGTTTGCCGGCGACGAAATACAAGGAAACGGACGGCATCGACGTGCATCTCGCCAAAGAAGCGCACGAGACGGGCAAGACGGTGATCGAGCTGGAAAGCGCGGAATCGCAACTCAGTCTGTTCGACGGCTTTTCCGAAGAGCTTCAGCAGCTTTACTTCCATCAGACCGTAACCGGGGCGGCCACGGCTTCGATCGGATACAAGCAATTGCTCGACATGTGGACGCTGGGCGATCTTAAAATTTTGGAAGCGATGCATGACTCTTATGTCAAAGAAGGCCGCCAAACGATGGGCGATTTGTTCGACGAATACGATAACGGGCTTCTGGTGAGCCGTAACGAAGGCATGGTCGAGAAGATCGACGATTATTTGCAAAGCGGCGAAGCGGGTACCTACATGTTCGCGGTAGGCTCGTTGCATATGGTCGGGGAGCATGGCTTGGTCGCGCAGCTCGAGAGCAAGGGTTATACGGTAGAGTTCATCGAGTAGAGAAAAAAGGCTGTTCGCCTGGCCGGGAGGTTCCCGGACGGGCCGACAGCCTTTTGTGGTAGGGCGCTTATTTGAAAAAGACGAAGTTCGTAGGCAGCTTGCGAAGCGAACCGTCCGAAGGGTGGTTGATGACGCGGCCGCCCCATACGAGCGTCGACGAGCCGCCGCCGTCGAGGTTGTATCCGTCGATCGCGCCGTAACGTTTCAGCAGCGATTGCATCTCTTCGAGCGTGGCGCCGGAGCTGCCGTGCTCGTTGTAGCCGTCCGCGACGATGAACAGCAGTTGGTCGTCTTTATAGCTGGCGACGACGGTTCGCGGTGCCCGTCTAGGGCTGCTTTGCCACTTGGCGGGAATCGACGTCTTGCGACCGTTCTCGAGCAGCACGGGAACGAAGGAAGCGCCGAACTTCGGCTTCAAGGCGTCGAGCTCCGACTGGTTGCCGAATTTGCCGCCGATCAGCTTATTGTTTGCGCTCATGCCGACGAAGAACAGATCTTTGTAGCTCGCTTGGAACGATCCGACGTATTCGCCGTCCACGATCGTCGTGCTGAGCGGGAAACGGCCGGCTCGGCTGTCGGCGAATCCGCCCGCGTTGACGCCGATCGAGGCGTTGCTGCGCTTGACGGCGTTCAAGGTCGTCTCCGCTTTGCCGGGCTTGTCTTCCGCGAGGACGAGCTTCATGGCGTCTTCGTCCTTCAACTGAACTTTGAGCGCATAGCTGCTGAAGTTTTCGTTCGAGAGGTAGAAGAGCTGAGCGCGTAGCTTGTCCGTATTGATCGTCGCGGCAGGCTTGCCGAGCTTGCCGGTAATGCGCTTATCGTAAATTTGATAAGGCCGGGACGATTGCGCGGTTGCCATGCTGGCGATCTTCTTCATATCGGCGTTCGTCTGGTTATATAGCTGCAGCTGGCGTTTGATCATCTTGCCGGTGATCGCGGCGGACGACTCGGCTTCAGCTAGGCCGTTCAGAGCGTTGCCGGATAAGGCGGCAGGGTCGATATTCGTTGCCGCATGCTGCGGGAAAGCTTCCTCGGTCAAGCTGACCGCCACGTTGCCGATTGCGAGCCACGCGAGCAGGCCGACGAACGGCGCGCAAGCTAGCAGCATCGTGCGGTTGAGACCGCGAACGCCTATCGCGCTCATTTGAGCACGTCCAAGTTCTTTTTCAGCTCGGCGAGCTGTTTTTTGACGTCGGCCAATTGCGTATACAGCTTGTTGCTGTTGTCCGTCTTCGTATCGGCGTTATCTTTGGTGAACGTCAGCAGCTCGTTGAGCGCATCGATCTTGCTTTGCATTTGGGCGAGCTGGGCTTGGTAGTCGCCCTCGAGCTTAGTCATTCGCGCGTCGTAGTCGATTTGCATGAGCGAGATTTGCGAAGCCGTCTGCGCTTGCAGATCGGCGGAAACTTGGTTCTGGATGCGGTCGGAGTACCATTTGGCGCCGGCGACGCCGCCTCCGATCAAGACGAACCATAGAAGGACGAAAATAACGGTGGCTGCGGGACTGCGTTTGTTCGAAGCGGAATGACGGTAAGTTTCCGTGACGGATGGCGTTGGTGAATCAGTCGTTCTCATAAGCGGTAAAGCGCACCTCTCTAGTTGATTTGCGGGCAAAGCCTTAAAGACTCTGTATAGGATAACGTATATTGAACGGCAGCGGGGAAAAAAGGTTGCGATTTTAATAGGATTGTAACATTGGGTGGATAAGGATGGATGCGTAGAGGTCCGCAACGGTGTGAGACACCGTTGGAGAAACAAATCCGGCGATTGTCGCGCCGCAACGGTGCCAGACACCGTTGGGGAAGCAAATCCGGCGATTGTCGCGCCGCAACGGTGCCAGACACCGTTGAAGAAGCAAATCCGGCGATTGTCACGCCGCAACGGCGCGGGACACCGTTGGAGCTGCCAGCTACGCCGGAGCCCCGTGTCAAAAGTAGGCAATCGACGCCGTTTACGGTTAAAATAGAGCCATAGTGCAATGACAGCTTACCGAAAGGAAGACCATCATGATTAGATTCGGAATAATCGGAACGAACTGGATAACGGAGCGATTCATCGAAGCGGCGCGGGAGAGCGACCGGTTCGCGCTGACCGCGGTATATTCGAGAACGGAAGCAAAGGCGCGCGAATTCGCGGACAAGCACGGGGCGGCGCACGCGTACGCCGACTTGGATGCCTTCGCGGCGAGCCGGGAGTTCGACGCCGTCTACATCGCCACGCCCAATTTTTTGCACGCGGAGCATGCGATCGTCTGCATGAACGAAGGCAAGCACGTGCTGTGCGAGAAGCCCGTCGCTTCCAACGTTCCCGAGCTCGAGCGCATGCTCGAAGCCGCCAAGCGCAACAGCGTAACCTTCATGGAGGCGTTGCTCACGACGCACCTGCCGAACTTCCGCGCGATCGAGGACAACCTGCATAAGCTGGGGAAAATCCGGCGTTATTTTGCGAGCTACTGCCAATACTCCTCGCGCTACGATGCTTACAAGGAAGGCAACGTCATGAACGCGTTCAAGCCGGAGCTTTCGAACGGTGCGCTCATGGACCTCGGCATCTACTGCATCTATGCGCTCGTTACGCTGTTCGGCGAGCCGCAGCGCGTTCAAGCAGATGCGTACATGCTCGAATCCGGCGTGGACGGCCAAGGTAATCTGCAACTGAACTACGGGGATATGAACGCCTCGATCCTATACTCGAAAATATCGACCTCCTACGCGCCCGCCGAAATTCAAGGAGAGAACGCGACGATGGTCATCGATAAAATCAACACGCCGGAGCACGTGGAAATCCGCTACAGGGACGGTACCATCGAGACGTTGACGAGACCGCAGCCGAACAAATTCATGTATTACGAGACGGAGCATTTCATCGATCTCGTCGCCAGCGGCCAACCAGAGTCACCTACGAACTCCTGGCGGAATTCCCTTAACGCTCTCCGCATCATGGACGAATCGCGCAAGCAGATCGGGCTCGTCTACCCGGCCGACCGCATAAGCGAATGAACGGGCGATTCGAATCGGACAACGTCATCGTCGGACTGGCGGGGTGGGGCGACCATAACGAGCTGTACCCTCCGGGGACGCCGTCCAAAGACCGGTTAACGCAATATAGCGAGTTTTTTCCCGTCGTCGAAGTGGACAGCTCGTTCTACGCTATCCAATCTCCGGATCGTTCCGCCCGCTGGGTGGCGGATACGCCGGCTTCGTTCCGGTTCGTCGTGAAGGCGTATCAGGGGATGACCGGACATCAGCGCGGTAAAATGCCGTTCGAGAGCACGGACGCGATGTACGCGGCTTTCCACGAGTCGATCAAGCCGATTAAGGAATCCGGCAAGCTCATCGCCGCGTTGTTCCAGTACCCGCCGTGGTTCGATTGTACGAAGGAAAACGTTAGTCTTCTAAGAGAGACGAAGAGGCGAATGGGCGACGTTCCTTGCGCGCTTGAGTTCCGCCACCAGAGCTGGTTCTCTCCCGCTTATCGAGACAAAACGTTAGCCTTCATGAAGGAGCAGGGCTGGATTCATAGCGTCTGCGATGAGCCGCAAGCGGGATCCGGTTCGATTCCGACGGTGCTCGCGGCGACGACCGGGGACGTGACGATCGTCCGCATGCATGGCCGTAACGTTGCAGGCTGGAATCAGAGCGGATCGCCTAACTGGCGGGAGATCCGCTATTTGTATCAATATAACGGGGAAGAGCTGGCGGAGTGGGTAAACGGGATCGCGTTGCTGCTTAAGGAAACGAAGCAAATATGCGTGTTGTTCAACAACAACTCGGGCGGGCATGCCGCGGGCAACGCTAAGCAATTCATGCGCATGCTTGGTCAGACGACGAGAGAAATTCCGCGACAGCTCGACCTGTTTCAGACGGAAGACTAAGCACCCGGTTGCTGACAAGCGGCGAACCGGAGGCTTATCGAAAAGGGTTTTTGCGCTTTTTGTCGAAAAATGTAGAACAAACTACTATGGCGGTGCACCTAGATGCTTAAAGACCTCATTGTCAACATCGCGTTCATTACGGTTTTTACGTTTTTCTTCAGCCATCTTTTCATTAAAAATCGGTTGGTTCTGGACTGGAAGCAAAAAATCGTCTTAGGAATCGTGCAAGGCGTTTTCGGCACCGTGCTCATCTATTACGGCATGCGCTATTCGAGCACGATTATTATCGATTTAAGGTATATTCCGGTGTCGGTAGCCGCTTCGTTCGGCGGGTTCGGGGCAGCTGGTATTGCTGGAGCGATCATGATCGTATGCAGATTGTGCATCCTTCCGTGGTCGGAAGCCTCTTGGAGCGCGCTCGTTATGTTGGTCCTTTACGTATGCGGCTCGGTGGTCATTATCCGATGGATCAAGTACTATTGGTATCGTTGGATTGGCTTTATGGTATGGTTAGTCGCGATCATGATGAGCGTCGGCTTCTTCGTTCTGAACATGCCCCTCCACATTTTAGGGATAATATGCGCCTTCAATTGCTTGGGCGGGTTAATCGCAGCTTACCTGCTTTCCTACTTAATTCGCTCGGAGCAACTGGAGCAACAAATCCGTTCCATGCAAAAGGGACTCCAAAGGTTGCTCCGCTCTCAGCCCGGATTTACGGCAACGGTTGTAAGAACTGATCCGGGAACTTACCTATACACGCTAGCGGAAGGTCAACTGTTGAGTGAAAAGGGATGGAAGCCCGAAGACTTCGAAGGGAAAACGCTCGACGAAATTACCGTGCTTTCGATAACCGAACAAGAATACGTAAGAGCGTGCTTCGATCGCGTGTTTCAAGGGGAAATGGTTACTTATGAACCCGGAATTAAAGAATCCGGGATCTTGATCACGATGCAGCCTGTCTATGAAAAAGGGGAAGTCGGGGAAATCATAATATCGGGTATGGACCTTACCGATCGGAAGCAAAAAGAAGAGGCGGACGAAGCTAATAAAGCCAAAAGTAGATTCCTGGCGCGAATGAGCCACGAAATTCGCACGCCTATCAATGCCATAATCGGATTGAATTATTTGCTGCAACAAACGACGCTGCACGAGACCCAACAAGATTATGTAAGCAAATCCATTATGTCGGCCAAAAACCTGCTGCATATCGTCAACGATATTTTGGACTTTTCGAAGATCGAAGCCGAGAAAGTAGAATTGGAGAAAATCGATTTCGACTTGTATCAGGTCATTAACGAAATTTCGAATATTATCAGCTTAAAAGCGTTTGAGAAAAATTTGAAGCTGCGCTGCCATATCCATCACGCCGTTCCGAATAGGTTGCGGGGCGATCCGTTCCGTCTGAATCAAATCTTGTTGAACTTTACGAATAATGCCGTGAAGTTCACGGAGAACGGGGAAGTTTCGATTTCGGTAGGGCTTGAGTCTATCGGAGAGCATGGCGTTAGACTGCGATTTTCCGTTCGCGATACGGGCATCGGGATGACGGAGGCGCAACAAAGCAATTTGCTTCAAGAGTTTACGCAAGCAGATATGTCTACGACGCGGAAGTACGGGGGGACGGGCCTCGGGTTGGTCATCAGTAAAAACCTTATCGAGCTTATGGGCGGGGAGCTGCATATCGAAAGCGAAATTGGTCGAGGTAGCTGTTTTACGTTCACCGCGGAGTTTGACGGGAGCGGGAAGACGAGCTCCGGTAAAGAAAAAGAATCGCCTAGGCAAAACCTTCGCGTGTTGCTCTTATGCGACGACGATGAAATGAAGCTCGTTTTGAACAACCAGCTTGAAAAGTTCGCGTCCGCGGTCGTCATCGCCGATTCGCAAAACGCTGATCACGAAGGCTATGACTTGGTTATCATAGATTGGAAGCTTAAGACGGCGAACGTCATCCAGCTCGCGGATCGAATGAGAAGGGCGAGCCTATCGTCTAAGCGGCCTATTATACTGATCAGCGCTTATTACGATCGACAGCTACAGCATCCCGAATATTTGACGGCCTTTGATAAAGTGCTGCAGTATCCGCTTAGTCAATCGAGCTTATATCGTGAACTCAATGCTTTGTTGCTTCCGGAATCAAAGGGAGGAGAGCAAGAGTACAAGCAGGCCGATAACTTCGATCTGTTGCAGAGAGCCGTCGTATTGTTAGTCGAAGATAACGAGATTAATCAATTGGTTGCCAGCGAAGTTCTTAAAGACGCCGGCATGATCGTAGAAGTGGCGGATAACGGCGAAGAAGCCGTCAAGCTGGCGAGCCTCAAGCGGTATGACGCTATTCTCATGGATTTGCAAATGCCCGTCATGGACGGAGTCGAAGCAACGAAACGAATCCGGAGAATGGATCATGCGAGCCATACGCCTATAATAGCTATGACCGCCGATGCGATGAAAGGCGTTCATGAACAAGTGATCGAAGCGGGAATGGACGCGTATATAACAAAGCCGTTCGATCGAATTCAATTGTTCGGCGTTCTCCAACGGTTAATTCAAAAGGCGATTTAAAGGAGCTTTATTCAACATGTCGGTAACAACCAGATTAAGAGGGTTCAACTTCTTGTTTTTCTCGATGTTCGCGCTGTTCATCTCGTTCTTGCCGGTGTACGCGGACGGAATCGGCATCTCCGGTACGCATATCGGGATCATCTTGAGCATGGGAAGCTTAATCAGCATCTTCTTCCAGCCCCTATGGGGGATGGTAAGCGATCGAACGCGAACCATTCGCCGAGTGCTGCTCTTGCTGCTCGCCTGCTCGATCGTGGCGGGAGCGTTGATGTATCATTCTACCGCCCTATGGAGCTTGGCGCTGTTCGTCGCGTTAATGAACGTGTTTTATTTGCCGACCGATCCGCTCGTCGAGAGCTTGAACTTCCAGACGACGCAAAAGGAAAACGTAAGCTATGGTTCTGTGCGGATGTTCGGAGCGATGGGGTACGCGGTCACGTCGCTGCTGGCCGGATTCGGACTGCAGTATTGGGGAATGGGGAGCTTGTCTTGGATTTACGCGGGGGTAGGCGTAGGGGCGCTGCTGATCGCGTTTACGATCTCGGACGTGCAAGCTTCCTCGAAGCCTGCTTTGTTCGGTCATTTGAAACAATTTTTCATGCAATCGCATACGCTCGTGTTTTTCCTGATCGTACTCGTCGTCGCCATTCCGCACAAAATGAACGATACTTTCATCGGGCTGTATATGGAACAGCTTGGCGGAAGCGTCAAGCTCACGGGGGTTTCGTGGTTCGTCATGACGATAACGGAGACGGTGTTTTTCGCTATTAGCGCCAAGCTGATCAAGCCGGGCAAGGAGCGTCTGTTCATGACGGCGGCGGCAGGCTTGTATGCCGTTCGTTTCCTCATAAGCGCGCTTGCGGACCGGCCCTACGAGCTAGTTGGCGTTCAAGTGCTTCAAGGGGTCACGTTCGTATTGTTCTATGTCGGAGCGATGCAATACTTGTATTCGATCGTGCCAGAGCAGTGGAAATCGACCGGCCAGACGATGCTGACTGTTCTGTTCTTCGGCGCATCGGGCATCGTCGGGTCTTCGATCGGCGGCTGGATCATCGAGTCGTGGGGCGGGCACGCGCTGTACGAAGGAATGGCAGCGATCGCGGCGGTCGGATTCGTGCTTAGTCTCGTCTTGCTGAGACAACCCGAAGCCGAGTCCGCATAAGAATGAACGGACCGGTCACCTATACTGGCCGGTTGCGATAATGCTGGAGCGTTACGCCGTAATGCTTGTTGAAAAGGGGATGAGGGAGCTCGGGTTCTTATAACCGAGCTCTTCGACTTTCTCCTCGTCCCAAAATCCGAAAAATGAACCCCCAAATGCGAAATTTGATGCCTTATCCCGACTATCGTAACCGTTTACAATTACAACTACGATAGATTCGATTGTTCTCATAGCCTGTGAAAACCGGCAGCGCCGGTATTACGACAACAAGGAGGACCAGAAGACCATGAGCGCTAACCTCGGCGCGGAGGCGTCCTCGCGGACGATCCCCGAACGCAAAAAAAATCGAAGATTGCTGGTCCGGCTCGCTAACCAAACCTCCCTGCAGGTAATGGCGCTTCTCGGCCTCGTCTGGATGATCGTCTTCAACTACATTCCCATGTACGGGATTATCGTCGCGTTCAAGCAATATATCGGCATCGGCGACATTATGGACGCGCCGTGGGTCGGGTGGGAACACTTCAAGGCGTTATTCGAGGACGAAGAGATGCCTTCGGTCATCAAGAATACGCTGGGCATCAGCTTGCTGAAGCTGATCATCGGCTTCCCGCTCCCGATCATGTTCGCGCTCTTCCTGAACGAGCTTCGTTCGCTGCGCTTCAAGCGTATCGTTCAGACGGTTTCTTACCTGCCTCACTTCCTGTCTTGGGTCATTCTCGGCGGCATCCTGACGACGTGGCTCTCCGACGTGGGCATCATCAACGACGTACTCATGGGCTTGCATATTATCGACGAACCGATCTATTACCTTGGCGAGGCGAAATATTTTTGGACTATCGTCATCACATCGGATATCTGGAAGGAACTCGGGTGGTCGGCCATCATCTACATCGCGGCCATCGCGGGCGTATCGCCGGAGTTATACGAGGCGGCCACGATAGACGGCGCGGGCAGGTTCCAGCGGATGCGCTACATTACGCTGCCGGGCATTAGCGCTACGATCTCGATTCTGTTCATCCTGGCGATCAGCGGCATTCTGAACTCCAACTTTGATCAAATTCTCGTCCTGAAAAATCAGGTCAACGAAAGCGCCAGCCAAGTGATAGATACTTACGTGTATCAAATAGGTATCTCGCAAGGACGATTCTCCTACTCGGCCGCTGTAGGCCTAGTCAAGTCCATCATCGCGCTGTTCCTGCTGCTGATCGCGAATTCCGTAACCAAACGAATGAACCAATCCTCCCTATTCTGACGACAAGGCGGTGACTGCCCTATGCTATCGAGAAAACGCCAGACGGGTGGAGACGTGGCCTTCGATTGGTTCAATATCGCGACTATGCTGCTGGTCTGCTTCGCGACGCTTTATCCAATCTGGTACGTACTCGTCAACTCCTTCAACGAAGGCAAGGACGCGATGTCCGGCGGCAATATTTACTGGGTTCCGCGGGTATTCAGCTTCGAGAACTACTCGACCGTCTTCAAGAACGACGGCATCATGCTCGCGATGTGGATCACGGTCGCGAAGACGATTCTAGGCACCGTCATTCACGTGTTCTTTACCGCGATGGTTGCATTCGCCTATTCGCGCAAGGAATTGATCGGCCGCAACTTCTATATGATCGTCGGCACGATTACGATGTTCTTCGGCGGAGGACTCATCCCGACCTACTTGTGGTTCCGAGATTTGCATCTGCTGGATACGTTCTCGGTGTACATATATCCCGCGATGTTCAGTTTCTTCGATCTTATTATCTTCCTCGCCTTCTTCCGGGAAATTCCCGACGGTCTCGAGGAAGCGGCCAAGATCGACGGCGCGGGTTACTTCGCTACCTTCGTCAAAATCGTGCTGCCGATATCGATGCCGGTCGTCGCGACGATCGCGCTGTTCCATGGCGTATGGCAGTGGAACGACTATTTTACGGGGCTATTGTTCATTAACGATCCCGACTTGCAGCCGATCCAGACGTTCCTCTACCGGGTTATCGCCCAGTCTAGCTCGAACCAAATCGTCGGTACGGTCGGCGGAGCGATTAATCGAACCGTCACCTCGCAGTCGATCAAGCTCGCGACAATGGTCATCACGACGTTCCCGATCGTCATTGCTTATCCGTTCCTGCAGAAATACTTCGTCAAAGGGCTTATGATCGGTTCCATCAAAGGCTGATCCCCAATGACCCCACCTCGGTTTTTCTTCTCCCTCACCGGAGAAATATTATAAAAATGATGATGAAGGGGTATGAACATGCGCAAAAAATGGTTAATGCTTGCTCTCGTCGCTTCCCTCATGACGACCGTCGTTGCCTGCTCCGGCAACAACAACAATGAAAAAGCAAGCGAAAGCTCCCCGGCACCGTCTGTGAAAGCTTCCGAGCCCGCCGCCACCACGCCGGCAGCAACGGAAACTGCGGCTAACGCCGACGAACCGGGCTGGAAAGCCGATACATCGCCGATCACGTTCGACTGGTACTTGAACTTCGCTTGGTTCCCGAACAAATGGGGCGTCGATCCGACATCCCAATACGTCACGAAGAAAACCGGCGTTAACATTAACTTCATCGTTCCGGCAGGCAACGAGAACGAAAAGCTGAACGCCATGATCGCATCCAACCAGCTGCCTGATTTCATTACGCTCGGCTGGTGGGAAGAAGGCGTCAAGAAGATGATCGAAGGCGGACTCGTCGATTCGCTCGACGATCTTGCCAACCAATACGATCCTTACTTCTTCAAAGTCGCCGATGGCGCGAAGCTGAGCTGGTATCAGCAACCGGACGGCAAAACGTACGGATACCCGAACGCGTCCGCTTCGCCTGTCGACTTCAAAACGTACGGCACGCAATTCATCTCCAACCAAACGTTCGTCGTACGTAAAGATATTTACGAAGCGATCGGCAAGCCGGACATGAGAACGCCGGAAGGCTTCCTGAACGCGCTCAAGCTGGCGAAGGAGAAATTCCCTGAAATCAACGGCGCGCCGCTCATCCCGATCGGCTTCCACGAGTTCAACGAGAACGGCAACTACTCGTTCTTCGACGTTGGCCAAGATTCGTCTTACCTGTCGAGCTTCCTTGCTCTTCCACGCGAGAAAGACGGCAAGCTGTACGACCGCCTCACGGATCCAGAGATGGTGAAATGGCTCAAAGTGTTCCGCCAAGCGAACCAAGACGGCCTGATCTCCAAAGACGTATTCGTCGACAAACGCGCCCAAATGGAAGAGAAAATCGCGCAAGGCCGCTACTTCGCGATGCTGTACCAACGCACGGACTTCGCGGCACAGCAGAACGTTCTGTTCGCTAACGATCCGAACTCCGTCTACATCGCGGTCGACGGACCGGCTAACGCCAACTTGGACGCTCCGACGCTCGCTGGCCCGGCCATCTCCGGTTGGACGGTAACGCTGATTTCCAAGAAAGTCAAAGACAAAGAACGCGCGATCAAGTTCCTGAGCTACCTGATTTCCGAAGAAGGCCAAAAAGACCTGTACCTCGGCGAAAAAGGCGTCTCCTACGACACGATCGACGGCAAAGACCAATTCTTGCCTGACGCCCTCAAGCTCATGCAAACGGACCGCTCCGCGTTCGATAAGAAATACGGCTCTTCTTATACGTTCTGGATGCTCATGGACACGAACATGAACCTGCAATGGGCACCGCCTTCCGTAGAGCCTGCCAAGCAGCTCGAGGATTGGACGAAAGGGAAGACGGCTAGCTATTCCCAGTACGACCTGATTAACCCGCCGGCGACGTCGGAGGAAGGCATCAACGCAACGAAGATCGGCAACGAGTGGGGCAAAGTGCTGCCTAAGCTATTGCTCTCCAAATCCGACGCCGACTTCGATAAGATCTTCGCGGATTTCATCGCGAAACGCGACAAAACCGGCTTCGCCGCGCTCCAAACTTACCGACAAGGCAAGTACGAGGAAAACGTGAAGAAGCTCGCGGCATTCTTGAAATAATCGCATAGCAAGACCTGTAAAAAACCCAGAATCCCTGGGTTTTTTACGGCGTTTCCAAGGACTATCGAGGATTAGGCGTGCTACAATGCTAGACAGGACAGGTTCTACTAGACTGCTAAACGGACGTGATGGCGCATGCGGAGACTATGGACCGGGCGGCTGGATAAAGCCCGTTTCTGGATCGAGCGGCTTACCCTTCAGAAGCGGCTCGTCATTGCTTATATCCTCGTTCTCCTTGTTCCGAGCATCCTGATCTCCGCCTATATTTTTCGCGGCCTGACGGGCAATACGGTCAACGAGCTGAAGAAGAATACGGAATATTCGCTGGAGATCGAGCAGATCCATATTAAAAACAATATCGAAACGATGAAACGCGCGGCGCAGATAACGTTCTCCGATCGGAGAGTCTATGATTATTTATCGGAGCCGTACGAGCAAACCGTCGAAGAGCTGCTGGACATCGACAAGGTCCAGATGAAAGATATCGTTCGCCTGCAATACAACAATCCGGCCATCGAGACAATCCGAGTATTCATGAACAGCCCTTATACGTATGAGATTTATCCGGTATTTCTGCGTGAAAGCCGTATCAAGGAAGAGCCCTGGTACCCGTCTGTCATCCATTCGGAATTCGGACGAGACGTCTGGGCGTTCAGTCGGCTTACGAAGGATGTTATCCAGCGCATGACTACCGAGTCGGTAGACACGAATCCGCGCATTTCCTTGTTTCAAGACATTCAATATCCGAAAGGCACGCATGTCGGTATCCTCAAGATCGACATGCTGCTCACGTCCTTCTTCCCTAATACGTTCAGCGCTTTGCAGGAAGATCAATCGCAGATGCTCGTCATCGACAAGGACGGTAACTTGTACCGGAACCCGTCGAACCGGTTCTGGACGCAATCGGGCTTCGACGAAGCCTCGATCCTCCGGCATTTCAAGAACGGCGTTGCCGACCCCTCGACGCAGGGAAGCTTCTCTTTCAGGATGAACGGCCACTCCTTCCTTGCCGTCTATTCGCCGATCCGCGAGTTGGATGCGCGGATGCTGAAAATCGTATCGCTCGATCACGTATACGAGGACATCAACCGCACTCGTAACTTTATTCTACTGGCCAACATCATTCTGCTCGTCATTCTTACCCTGCTCACGAACTTCCTGAACTCCGTCATTCTGAAGAAGCTGCACCTGCTGACCGCCATGATGAAGAAAGTACGCCAGGGCGATTTCCGATTTAACCTGAACATTCGGGGCGGCGGCGGAGAAGTCGGCGAGCTGGCCCATCACTTCAGCAAAATGCTGCGCAAAATCAACGAGTTGATCGCGGACGCGGTCAACAAGAAAGCTTCCGCCAAGGAAGCCGAGCTTGCCGCATTGCGGAGCCAGATCGACTCCCACTTCATGTACAACACGCTGGAGAACATCAAGATGATCGCGGAAATCGACGGGCAAATGGCGGTGTCGGACGCGCTTACCGCGCTCGGCGGCATGATGCGCTACAACATGCGTTGGACGAACGAGCACGTAAGGTTGAAGGATGAATTGGCTCACATCGCCAACTACGTCAGCATCTCGAACATCCGCTTCGAGGATAGGATTCGGCTGGAGATCGACGTGGCGGAGGAAATGCAGCACCAGGAAATTTTGAAAATGACGCTCCAACCGATCGTCGAGAACGCGATCAAGCACGGCTTGCGCAATAAACCGATGCGGATCGCGATTCGCGCGGAGCTGGACGGCGACGCGATGCTTATCTCCGTTACGGACGATGGCTCCGGCATGACCGAAGCGAAAACCCGGGAGCTGAACGCGCGCATCGAACGCGGGGAGTCGAGAACAGCCACGGCGGAGCACGGTGGCGCCGATCAGAGCGGCGGCATTGGCCTAGCGAACGTGCACGGCCGAATCGGGCTGCATTACGGCAAGCCATACGGGCTGCAGGTCACTTCGGTGCACGGTGAATATACTTGCGTGACGATTCGGATTCCTCATCTCATCCTAAGCGGGAGGTTGATCTCATGACGCGGACGCTACTGATCGCGGACGACGAACGGAATATTCGATTGGGCCTGCGCGCGATGATCGAGCGGCAGTACCCGGGCCAGTACCATATCATGCTGGCGGCCGACGGGGTTCAAGCGCTCGAAGAGTTCGAACGTCAGCCCGCCGAAATCGTCATCACCGACATCCGGATGCCCGAGCTCGATGGCATCGGCCTGATCAAGGAGCTATCCGGGTTGCCCGCCGCTCCGGCCCTGCTCATTCTTAGCGGCTACGACGATTTTCAGTTCGCCAAGGAAGCGATGAAGCATAAGGTTCGGGATTATTTGCTTAAACCTATCGTGCGAGAGGATCTATTCGCGGCGCTGGAACGTCTCGAGCAGGATCTTGCCGCGCGGCAGGAGCTTCTCGATAAGTTGGCATCCACGGACCGCTACCGCGAAGGCTTGCGAGTCCGGACGCTGGAGGCGATCTGGGCGGAGCCTAGCCACGACGAGGCCGCGATTCGCGACAGATGCATAGAGGCGGGGCTTCATGCCTTCGAACCGCTGTATCACGTCGCGATCGTCGATACGGCAGGCAACCAAAGGCTCGCGATGAAGATTCGGGAAGCCGTCGGCGGCCGCGAGCTGGGCGACCAGACGATTCTGATCGAGAATAAGGACAATCAGCTGATTTTGCTAGCCCAGGGCACGGAGATTGCTTTGGAGCTGTCCAAGGCGATGCAAGCCGCCGCCGGCAATAGTAACGAGATGGTCATCGGAATCAGCACCCCCGGACAGTCGATCGGCGAAGTGAAAACCCGGTTCGAGGAAGCCCGTCAAGCGATAAAATACCGGCTGCTCTTCGGACGGCCCGAGAAGGGCGTCATTCGCTACGGTCAAATCAAGGACAGGAACCGCGGCATCTACGTACCGTTGGAAACGGTGCGCAAGCTTGCCAATATGATGGGAACCGACCGCGAGGCGGAAATCAAGGCGCTGCTGCTGGAGCTGTTCTACGCGAAGGCGCTGGACGAAGCGGACATCGGCTACTTCGAAGCGGTGAGCCGGGCGCTCAACGAGCTTGTGTTCGACCGGGTATTCAATGCCTACGGAGAAGCCTCCGTCGATATTATCCGGATGTACCGAAAAGCCGGCAACCTCTATCATTTCGCCAGTATCCAGGATTATATTCGTTGCGTCGAAGGCTTGCTGTTCGATCTGAACGACTTTGTGGGCAGCCTGAAATCCGCCCATATCGATTCCAAGGAGATGGCTCGCGCGCTCGAATACATCCATGCGACCTTCGACAGAGACATCAGCATGGCGATGGTATCCAACCACGTATCCCTAAACTACTCGTATTTCAGCGAGCGATTCAAGGAGTTTACCGGGGAAAGCTTCATCGGTTACTTAAAGAAGCTGCGGATTGCCAAAGCCAAGGAACTGCTCGAGACGACGGACGACCGCGTCTACGAAATCAGCCGCCGCGTCGGGTATGACAATCCGAAGCAGTTCAACCGCGTTTTCCGCGAGCTCGAAGGGATCACCGCGCAGGAATACAGGCATAAGTCGATGACGGAGAAACGGTAGCGGCGGTTGATGTGACGATATAGCTCACTCGGTTGCCGGCTTTTTTTTAACCCAACCCGCCCCCTCCCTCTCCGATTATGACGAAACGCCCACGATCGCATACAATAGTAGGTATATCACGTGTCGAAAGGTTGGCGTTAGTATGGCGAATACGCACGTATACACTAGGCGAGAGGAAGTCGTTAACGCGATCACGCACGGCTTGGGTACGCTGCTTAGCATCGCGGGATTGGCGATATTGATCGTATATGCTTCATTAAAGGGAACATCCTGGCATGTCGTAAGCTTCACCGTGTACGGAATTACGATGCTGCTGCTCTATACCGCATCGACGCTCGTTCACGCTTTTCCAGAAGGCAAAGCCAAGGACTTGTTCGAGACGTTCGACCATTCTTGCATCTATTTATTCATTGCCGGTACGTATACGCCGCTGTTGCTCGTAACGTTACGCAGCCCGCTCGGCTGGACTTTGTTCGGAATCGTGTGGGGGCTTGCGGTATCGGGCGTTATTTTCAAAGCCTTTTTCACCAAAAAATATCTCGTCCTATCGACGCTGTTCTACGTACTCATGGGTTGGATGATCGTCTTCGCGTGGCACCCGCTACAAACGTTGCTCCAACCGGGCGGCGTGCGATTGCTAGTCATCGGAGGCTTATTGTACACGTTCGGTTCGATCTTCTATATTTGGCGTGGCTTCCCGCACCATCACGCCGTATGGCATCTGTTCGTGCTGGCAGGGTCGGTCATGCATTTCTTCGCTATTTTGCTCTATGTCCTGTAGCGGAAAGTCGGCATTCGAGTTTGTCGAATGAAAAAGGGTTTTGCCGGCGAGGCGGGGAATACACCATGTAAACGGATCATTCTACACATGGTGAGGCGATTGCATTGGATCGATCGAATTCGCGTTCAAGCTGGAGCATGGTTATCGCCTATGCGGCGTTAGTAGCCGCAACGCAAGTGCTATGGGTTACCTATACGCCGGTTACGACGGCGTCCGCCGATTATTGGGGCGTATCCGAGGAAGCGGTCGGATGGCTCGCGCAAGTGTTTCCGCTCATTTATGTCGTATTGGCGTTGCCTTTCGGTTACTGGGCGGACAAATGGTTTCGCGGTTCTCTAGCCGTCGGTGCGTTATTGACCGCCGCGGGGGCTTTGTTGAGGCTAGCGCCGGGTTACGATTACGCGCTCGCGGGACAGATCGTCGTTGGCGTCGCGCAGCCGCTCGTCGTTAACGGTATCAATAAGATTGTTTCCTTATATGTCGCCCCGGCACGCCGGCCGGCGGCTATCGCGATCGGCTCGTCAAGCCTATTCATCGGTATCTTATTGTCGACCGTAAGCGTGCCGTTCTTCATGGATTGGCAAGGCATGCCTACGGTTAACGGTTCGCAAGCGATATTCGCGGTTGCGACCACGACCGCCTTCTTGCTCGCGCTGAAGATCCGTCCATTGTACGCGGCGGAGACTACGGTTCAGGTGTCGATAAAAGAAATGTGGTCGCAGCGTTGGGTACGTCAGTTGAGCTTGTTGCTGTTCGTCGGCTTCGGGCTGTTCATTGCGCTCACGACTTGGTTAGAGGTGCTGTCGGATGCGCTCGGGATGACGGAAGAACAAGTCGGGATCGGGCTTGGCCTCATGACGGTGGCGGGAATCGCGGGGGCGGGGATCGTGCCTAGCTGGGCGGCGAGAGGGACGAGAAGCCGGTGGATGTTATGCGCGTCGCTTGCGATGAGCGTCGTCACTTTGCTGGCGCTGTGGGTTGGCGTGAATATTGGTTTATTCCTCGGGTTGCTGGGGCTTACCGGATTTTTATTGCTTGCGGATTTGCCGATTATACTCGTAACGGCGGAGACGAGGGTCATGCCGGAGATGGCGGGGACCGTAACGGGGTTGTTGCTGTTATCCGGCAATCTGGGCGGAGTCGTTCTCTCGCTTGCGGTACAGGGATTGCTGGAGCAGCGAGGGCTTGCGATCGGGTTGTTGATGGTAGTCGCGCTAGGGATGCTTCCGCTGGCGCTTCGGTATCCGGTCAAACCACCCGAGCAAAGGGCTTAATCAATAAATCAGCGCCGTCGCGGCTGCCCTTGTGGTGGCATTGCGTTCGGCGCTGTTCTGCTTTCTTATTCGTTACGACTTGCGTGTGCGGCTTGCGTTGCCATTGTCCTCGCTGCATTTCCGGATTCAACTTGCCTTCTCTTTCGTCCTTGCGTCTTGCTCGTTTGCTTGTCGACATTCCCATTATGGATGCACCTCCGAATTTGATCTCATCATACAGCAGCATCGGATGCGCGCGCAAGGCGTCAATCGTCGGAAAAAGTCTTTACATTCAGGGGAGAAAAGCTCGATAATTTATCAAAGAAGCGATTACATAAATCGATGCACGTGGGAGGAGCGATGAGTTTGCCCGTTTCGAATATAGCCGTTCTGTCGCCCTCGGAGATCGTCAGCCATCATCAGGCGTTGTTCCGGGAAGGCACGACGAGACCCGTCGCTTTCAGAATCGACCAACTACGCAAGCTGCGCGCCGCGATTATTCGCTACGAGCCGCGCCTGCTCGCCGCCCTGCGGCAAGACTTGAACAAATCCGAACGCGAAGCTTATGCTACGGAAATCGGCATCGCGTTGACCGAAATACGCGTAGCGCTTCGCGGCGTCAAGAGATGGGCCAAGCCTAAGCGCGCGAAGACGCCGATGACGCACAGCGGCGCGAGCAGTCGCATCGTGCCCGAGCCTTACGGCACAACGCTAATTATCTCGCCATGGAATTATCCGTTCCAGCTGTCGATCGTTCCGATCGTCTCGGCGATCGCCGCCGGCAACACGGTCGTGTTGAAGCCGTCCGAGCTAACGCCGACCGTATCCGCCCTGCTGGCCGAATTGATCGGCGAGACGTTCCCGTCCGATTACATAACCGTAGTCGAAGGCGATGCGCAGACGAGCACGGAGCTGCTTAGACAGCCGTTCGATCATATTTTCTTCACCGGCAGCCCGGCGGTAGGCAAGCTCGTCATGGAAGCCGCGGCCAAGCATCTCGCTCCCGTGACGCTGGAACTCGGCGGCAAAAGTCCTTGCATCGTTCACAAGGATGCGGACATAGCGCTCGCCGCCAAGCGAATCGCCTTCGGCAAATTCACCAATGCGGGTCAGACGTGCGTCGCCCCGGATTACGTGCTCGTTCACCGCGAGGTAAAGGCGGCCTTCATAGCCAAGATGAACGAAGCGATCAAGAGATTCTACGGCGATGATCCGTTCGCGAGCGCAGAATACGGCCGCATCGTGAACGAACGCCACTTCAAGCGGCTGACGGGTTACTTGAGCGACGGTAAGATCGTGTCCGGCGGGCAGTTGGACGAGCGGGGGTTGAAAATCGCGCCGACGTTGCTCGATCAAGTGCCGCTGGATTCGTCTATTATGCGCGAGGAGATCTTCGGGCCGTTGCTGCCGTTATTGGAGTACGAAACGGAGGAGGAAATCGAGGCGGTTATTGAGGCGAACCCGAAACCTCTCGCCTTATACGTCTTTACGAAGAGCTCCGATTTTTCGAAACGGATCATCGAGCGCATTCGTTTCGGCGACGGTTGTATTAACGATACGATAATGCATTTCGGCTCTCCTTACCTGCCGATAGGCGGCGTCGGGGGAAGCGGAATCGGCAGCTATCACGGCGAGTACGGCTTCCGTACGTTTTCCCACTATAAGAGCATTTTGAATATGACGAATTTGTTCGATCCGCCTTTCCGATATCCCGGCTCCAAGTGGGGCATGACCGTTATTCGCAAGCTGCTTCGCTGACGACAGACGCTAAGACGAGAGGACGATCCCTATTCTGATGCCCGATTATGCGACATATAAGTCGATATTCGCCGGAATTCCGATGCCTTACGCCTTCATCGATCTCGATATGCTAGATCGTAACATTAGGGATATCGCCAAGGCGGCCGGCAACAAGAAGATTCGCATAGCCAGTAAGTCCATTCGCAGCGTCGACGTATTGCGTCGCATTATGCGTTCGGACGACGTTTATGAAGGCGTTATGTGTTACACCGCGAAGGAAGCTGCGTTTTTGGCGCATGAAGGTTTTCAAGATTTGCTTCTCGGATACCCGACATGGGACGCGCAAGGCGTATTGCCGTTGATAGACTTGATCGGAGAAGGACATGTCATCACGTTCATGGTCGATTCGATCGCGCACGTAGAGCAATTGGAGCGGTTGGCCAAAAGGCGCGGCGTACGCGTTCCGGTCTGTCTCGACATCGACATGTCGGCGAATTACCCGGGCCTCCGGTTCGGTGTGTGGCGCTCGCCGTTAGACGGCTGGGATTCGGTGAGACCCGTCGCCGAGCGCATTCAAGCTTCGCCTTGGGTGCGGCTGGACGGCATAATGGGCTACGAGGCCCAAATCGCCGGTGTCGGCGATCGCGTGCCGGGACAAGCGCTTAAAAACGCGATCGTCCGCTACTTGAAGCGCCGCTCCGTCAAGGACGTGGCCTCTCGGCGCGAGGAAGTCGTATCGAGGCTGCGGGAGCTCGGTCTTCCGCTTAGGTTCGTTAACGCGGGCGGTACGGGGAGCTTGGCTTCTTCCAGGACGGAGAAGGCGGTCACGGAAATGACGGCGGGGTCGGGTTTTTACTCCCCGCTATTATTTGATAACTATCGCTCGTTCCGTTATATGCCCGCGGCCGGATTCGCGGTTGAGATCGTACGTAAGCCGAGACGGGATATCGTCACGTGCTTGGGCGGCGGATATACGGCTTCCGGCGCGGCGGACGGAACGAAGCTGCCGAGACCTTACTTGCCGGCAGGCTTGTCTTTGTTCCCGCTCGAAGGCGCGGGAGAAGTGCAGACGCCGCTGTTGATCGGGAAGAAAGCGGAAATGCCCGACCTGAACATCGGCGATCCGGTGTTTTTCCGGCATGCGAAGGCGGGCGAATTGTGCGAGCGGTTTAATTGCTTGTATGCGATATCCGACGGTTCCATCGTAGGGGAATACGCGACGTACAGAGGCGTGGGGGAAAACTTCTTATGATGAAAAGCGGACGCAAGTGGCGCAACTGGTCGGGAATCGTGCAAGCAACGCCGCGAGACGTCTACTACCCGGAATCGATCGAGCGGATCGCGGAAATCGTGGAGAAGTGCAGACGGGAAGGGCGACGTATTCGCGTCGTCGGATCGGGGCATTCTTTTACGGCGATTGCCGCTTCGGATGATGTTCTCGTATCGCTAGACTTGCTGCAGGGGATCGTTTCCGTTGACGCTAACGCGGGTACCGTGACCGTGTGGGCGGGCACGAAGCTGAAGTTGCTTGGCGAGTTGCTCCATGCCGAAGGGTTCGCGCAAGAAAATCTAGGCGATATCGACGTGCAGTCGATCGCCGGCGCGATCAGCACGGGAACGCACGGGACGGGCATCGCCTTCGGGACGCTCGCGACCCAGGTCGTCGGAATGACGGTCGTCGCGGGCACCGGCGAAGTCGTTAGCTGCACGGAGGCGTCGCATCCGGAGCTGTTCAAAGCTTTGCAAGTGTCGATAGGATCGCTAGGCATCATCGTTCAAATTACG
This sequence comes from Cohnella yongneupensis, assembly GCF_042655785.1. Lineage (NCBI taxonomy): Bacteria > Bacillati > Bacillota > Bacilli > Caryophanales > Paenibacillaceae > Cohnella > Cohnella yongneupensis. The sequence continues at coordinate 81,553 of NZ_JBHSNC010000048.1, read as the reverse complement.
CTGCGGCTTCGACCGTCATACAAGCTCCGCTACGAAAGCTCGCGCGTGCCACTGACGGATTGTTTGAAGCGGTTGCCGGAGCTGAAGGCGCAGCATCGTAACTTCGAGTTTTATTGGTTTCCCTATGCGGAGCCGTGCCAGTTGAAAATGATGAACGAGACGGACGAGCCGATCAGTCCGAACCGCAAGCTGCGCGATTATATAAACGACGTGGTAATGGAAAATGCCCTATTCGGCGCGTTATCCGGATTGACTCGGCGTTTCCCGGCGCTCAGCCCAACGGTCAGCCGCATGTGCGCGGCAGCCGCTACGGTTACCCGCAAAGTCGAGATGAGTCACCGGATCTACGCGACGACGCGGCTCGTGCGATTCAACGAGATGGAGTATAATATTCCGGCGGATGCGATGGCGGACGTTATTCGGGAGATGCGGGAGACGATCGCCCGCGAGAAGTACCGCGTGCATTTCCCGATCGAATGCCGATACGTTCAAGGGGACGATATTTGGCTAAGCCCGGCTTACGGACGTGATTCGGCGTATATCGCCGTACATATGTATCGCGGCATGCCTCATGAGCAGTATTTCGCCGATATGGAGCGCATCTTCCTGCGTTACGGAGGAAGACCGCATTGGGGTAAGCTGCACACGCTCGAGGCGGCTCGGTTGAGCACCGCGTACCCGATGTGGGAGAAGTTCGGCTGGATCAGGGACGAGATGGACCCGGACGGAATTTTATTGAACGGTTATTTGCGTCGCGTTTTCGGACGATAATCGATTTACAATCGTAGAGGAAGTGGTTGTTTTGCCGCATTTGCTAATTCGGGGCGTCGATCCTGACCGTTTGGCGACGGTTAGCGAGGCGCTCGTCGCTGAGCTCGCGGACATTTGCGTTTGTCCGCCTGATCATATCCTATTGGAGTGCCTGCACACGACGGCTGTTTTCGCGGGCAAGCGTGTCGCCTCGTACCCTTTTGTCGAAGTGAATTGGTTCGATAGAGGGCTCGCGGTAAGAGATTCGGCGGCCGCCTGCATCGACCGGCACGTTCGCTCTCTCGGAATCGAGGAGGCGGAAGTGGCGTTTCGGGTATATATGCCGGAAGCCTATTACGCGAACGGTCAAAGACTGGGAGAGGAACCTTCTTCGGATCAGGGAGCGCTCCAAGCGCTGCAAGAAGATAACGCGAGGCTGAAGGACGAGCTCGGCAAAGCCCGCAAAGCGCTGCAGAGCGCGGTGTTAGGCGGCGGAGCGACGGCGTCCATGTCTAGTAGGCTTCGAGACGCGTTGAGAGAATGAAGCAGCTTACTTTGCGCGCGGACGGATCGTTCAAGATCGTGCAGTTCACCGACCTGCACTGGAATAACGGGGAAGCGACGGACTTGCGGACGCGCGCGCTCATGGAGCGGGTCGTCGCCGCGGAGAAACCGGACTTTATCGTTTTCACCGGAGACGTTATCGACAGCAGCCGGTGCCGCGATCCCGAGCGATCGTTCCGGGATGCGTTGTCCGTCGCGGAAGACAGCGGAATTCCGTGGGCGGCGATATTCGGCAATCACGATAGCGAGAGTAACGTAACCCGGGAGCAGCTTATGCGGGTGCAGCTTTCGATGGCGGGAACGGTCGCGAAGCGAGGGCCGACGGAGCTCGAAGGCGTGGGCAACTTCGTGTTGCCCGTGTCGGACGTAGACGGTCGGCTCGCCGCAGCGCTCTATTGCTTCGATAGCGGAAGCTACTCGGACCATGTCGAAGCGCAAGGCTACGGGTGGATTCGCGAGCGCCAACTCGGATGGTTCCGGAAGGAAGCGGAGGCTTTTCGACTGTCGAACGGCGGAATTCCGCTGCCTTCGCTTGCGTTTCTGCATATTCCGTTTCCCGAGTATCGGGACTTATGGAACGGGCGGTTCTGCTATGGCCATCGCTACGAAAAGGTCGGCTGCCCGCCCGTCAATTCGGGTTTGTTCGCGGCTATGCTGGATACGGACGCGATTAGAGGCGTGTTTTGCGGTCATGATCATATTAACGATTATACCGGCGAGCTCTACGGCATTCGTCTAAGTTATGGGCGCGCCACCGGTTATTCGACATACGGGCGATGGTTGTTTCAACGCGGCGCGCGAGTGATCCGGCTGCGCAAGGGCAAGCCGTTCGATACGTGGCTCCGCCTCGCCAACGGCAGCAAAGTTACGCAAGCGCGCAAACATTGGCCTACATGGTATTCGAAAGCGTAAAAAACCTTCTCTCACGGAGAAGGTTTTTTATTTGGTAAAACAGCTGGATTTTCAGGAGACAAAGGATTAAGATAGTTCTATAAATTGTGAAACCTAGTTTCATATAGTGAAACCAAAAGGGGTGGGAACGATGACGTATACTTACCTCGGCATTGACCATGTTCAATTGGCCGCACCGGAAGACAGCGAGACTGAAGCAAGGAATTTTTATGGCTCCATATTGGGCTGGACGGAAATTCCCAAACCCGCGAATCTTCTCAAACGAGGCGGAGTGTGGTTTCAATGCGGCGCTCACCAAGTACACATCGGCATACAGCAAGCTTTCATTCCCGCGACGAAAGCACACCCTGCGTTCCATGTGAGCAATTTAGACGACCTGCGCGATTATTTGCATCGTAATCATGTTCGGATTCTGGATGATGAATCAAGGTCGGACGAAGGCGTCAAACGGTTTTACTTAAACGATCCCTTCGGCAACCGCCTTGAATTTATCGAATGGATGTAACTTCGCTTACCTGCGCTAGCCTCGCTGCGACAGGGCGAGTCGTTTCAATACGTGGCTCCGCCTCGCCAACAGCAGCAAAGTCACGCGAGCGTGCAAACATTGGCCTATGTGGTATTCAAAAGTATAAAGAATCTTCTCTTCAGGAGGAGATTTTTTGTCAACGGCCTCCCAGACCGCTGAACCACTTCAAATCCTACTTGTATACTCGCCAACGGCCTCCCAGACCGCTGAACCGCTCCAAATCCTACTTGTATACTCGCCAACAGCCTCCCAGACCGCTGAGCCACCTTAAATCCCACTTGCATACTCGCCAACGGCCTCCCAGACCGCTGAGCCACCTCAAATCCCACTTGCATACTCGCCAACGGCCTCCCAGACCGCTGAGCCACCTCAAATCCCACTTGCATACTCGCCAACGGCCTCCCAGACCGCTGAACCACTTCAAATCCCACTTGCATACTCGCCAACGGCTTCCAAGACCGTTAATCCGCTGAATTTTTTCCCTTGCGAATGACATTTACCACCTTACAACCAATGGACAAGTTGTTACACTTCGTTTCATTTAACCTATTTTTTGAGAAACAGAGAAACAAAACGTATCTGCCCTGCGTCAAAAGAGTAACCGCCGCATTCGCATCCGTTCTTCAGCCCACTTCAGGCGGAACAAAGGAGGCTGTGAAAAATGAGGAAAATGTTGCTGTTGCTCTTATCCCTACTGATGCTTGCGAGTGTCACTTATAACGTTGCCGCGGCTGCGAATTTATCGACGGAGCAAAAGTTTGAAGCGCTCAGGAAAGAAGGCATTTTCACCGGGTACTCGGACGGATCGTCCAGATTGTACAATTCGATGTCGCGCGAGGAGTTCGCAACGGTGTTATACCGCTTGTTCGAGCTCTCCGATTCGAACTTCACGAAAAGCTTCGACGACGTTCAAAGAACGCGTTGGTCGTTCCAGGCGATCGAAGCGGTCAACAAAGCCGGACTTATGAAAGGGGTTAGCGCCAAAAAGTTTTCGCCCGAAGAGAACGTCACCGTCGAACAACTCGCCGCCGTGCTCGTGAGAGCGACCGGATACGAGAGCACCAGCAATGGTTTCGTGCTTGGGACGGTGTCCGCATGGGCAAGGAGCTCCGTTCGGATCGCGCTGGACAAAGGATTGATCGCGAGGGTGGACGACTACACCGACAATGCGACCCGTGGTCAGCTGGTAGAAGCGATCTACGCCGTCTACTCCGAGATGGTTAAGCAACCGCTGCGCATAACGAAAATTACCCCGTTGACCAATCGGATAGTGCTCCTCAACCTGCAGCAAGCCGTTAAAAACGTTGACGACAGTCGTTTCGCGCTGAGAGACAGCAGAGGCAACTACATCAAGGTGGCCGTGTCCTCGATCAGCAGCGACGGACTATCGATCGTGCTCTTCTCGGATCCGCTTCGCAGCGGAGAGCAACATAGGCTGATCGTCGACGACAACGATATTTGGACGTTCACCTCCATATCCGATGACCAAGTCAAGCCGCAAGTGGTGTCCGTAGACGGATTGAACAGCAATTCCATCGAAGTCGTCTTCAGCGAAGCCGTCGATCAGAAGTCGGCTACGAATACGGACAATTATCGGCTCAATAACGGAGAACGCGTGACGAAGGCGCAATTAACGACCGATCGGAAAGTAACGTTGACGACGACCGACCAGAACGATGGATGGTCGTATCAGTTAACGATTCGCGGCATACAGGATCAGTCCGGCAACACGCTCGACGCGACGACGAAAACGTTCATTAACGACAATACGAAGCCGAAGGTAACTTCGGTTCAGGTAAACGCCACGTCAACGGTAACGATCAAGTTCAACGAGAAAATCGATCCGCAGCAAGCCGTTCAAACGAATCACTATTCGATCAACAAGGGCCTCGGCGTTACGCAGGCTACGCTTCAGAGCGATGGTCTCACCGTAACGTTGAAGACGACGCCTCAACAAGACGCCACGCTATATACGTTGACGGTAAGCGGAATTTACGATTTGGCGGGGAACGTGATGGACACCTCTACGAACTGGAAGTTCGGGGGCGTCGCGAATCCCGAAATCCAGGTGGAATTCCAATCGATCAAAGCCCTTAACAACAATACGGTGGAAATCGGCTTCAGCCGGCCGATTACCGACGCCGATATCGCGAATCTCAAGCTTGATATATTGAAGGACAACGGCAATGACGTATCAATGACGGATTGGAAACAGTTCGCGCAGCGCAAGGACAGTCAGACGGCTACCGTGCAATATCGGACCAAGTCCGACAATCCGAAGCTATTCGTTCCCGGCCACTATTACCTTGCCCGCGTTTCCGGCGTTACGTCGTTAATTACGTCCGATGACAGAGACGAATTAGATTTCGCCGGTACCGGAGTCGACAATCCGATCCCGTACGTGACCCAAGCGATCGCGATCGCCGATAATCGGGTTAAAATCGTATTCAGCGAGCCGGTTACGAACATAGACGGTCCGGCATTCCAAATCAAACAGTTGGACGGCAAAGTCGTTACCATTGCCTACGACGAGCTTGACAATACGAATAAAATAGCCACGGAAGTCGTGCTCCGGTTGGATGACCCTTTGACCCGCAATTGGCAGTATATCGTTTCGTTTAAACCGAACATTATTACGGATGCGGCGGAATTCAACGGTCTGAAAACGATGGAAGGCAACAATCCGTACGAAGTGAAGTTCACCGCTAACTGGTAAAGCTATAGCAAACCGTAAGAAAGCCCCTCGCCGATTTTGGGCGAGGGGCTTTTCTAATCGGATTAAGGATTCGTCTTCAAAATTTGCGTCAGCAATTGCATCGTCTTCGGCCATTCCTCTTCTTTGGCGCGAACGGCTACGATAACGCGCTCCCCGTTCATTTCGATGCCTTCGAAGATCGGATTGTCCGTTACGTCGATGCCATATGCATAAGACTTCGTATCCTTATCCGTCTGGCCGAAGCGAAGGCGATCCGCGGGCACTTGCAAGGCGGCGAAGCCAGGCAACTCATCTAGCTTATGGAATACTTCCTGCTGAACGAGGCTATCGAAATTTTTCTTGTCTAGGAAGTACAGTTGGTCTTTTTCAGATATTAGCGTCAGGACGCTTTTCTGTTGCATCGCGATATCTTGCTGGCTTTTGATCTCGACCGGGATATAAGTCAAAGTGGCTTTAATCCGGTTCCAATCAGGCGTGAGCTTGAGCAAGTTTTTCTGCATGATTTCCATATCCGCGAAATAGAAGTTGCCCATTACGCTGACGGACAGGTCGATCGGACCGAGCTTCGCTTCCGCGTTACGCTTGTCTATGCTGTCTTTGATGGTGTAGCCGACGAATAGCAGAATGACGACGGCGACGATAATATGAATCTTATAATAATAGAAAAAATGGCCGATTTTGCCTTGTTTGGGCTCCGTGCTCGTTTTCTCCGATTCAAGCCCGAGAATGAGACGATAGGCCCGGTTGATCTCGCCGAGATCGGTTATGGCCGATTCTCCGTTCGCGTTATCGTTGTCGTGGGCGCGTTGCTGTTGAGAGCGTTCTCTCTTCATGAGTATAAAATAGCGATTTTCGACTTGCTCCCGAGTTGCGTCCTCCGGTAATCCGAGCGTCTCGTAGGCTTTTTTCATCTCTTCTTCCATCTCGTTCACTCCAGTGCTCTCCCGATGATACGGCCTTCATTAAGCATCATACACGAATTGCGGAATGGCGCGCAAATCTAAAAATACCCGCCTCTACGAATAGAAGCGGGTTAAAGAGAAGCTTTACCAGGTTTTTAATACGGCTGCGGTATCGTCGACGGGTGCGACCGCGAGCTTCGGCGCTTCCGGTTCCCGGATAGCGCTGTTTTCTTCGGCTACGGGAGCCGCCGCATCTTTGACGTCCATTTTGCTGAGACCGTGGAATACGCCGCCCGATTCGATCGATAGCTCGAGCGCCGACAAATTGCCGTGCAACTGACCGGACGCTTTAATCGTCAGCTTGCCGGCAGCGGATACATTGCCCGTTACTTGGCCGGCGATGATGACGTTGCGAGCTTTAATGTGCGATTTGGCGATACCGTTCTCGCCGACCGTCACGTCGCCCGCGCAATCGATATCTCCGACGATTTGGCCTTCGACGCGCAAGCCGGCCTCGGATTTGATCTTTCCTTCGAACGAGCTTCCTTCCCCGATCAGCGTGTCGGTCGAGTTCGGATCTATTTTCTGTTTTTTGCCGTTTTTAAACATGGTCAATTTTCCCTTCTAGTCGCTTTGAGATAAGGTTTGGGATCTACGTTGCTGCCATTAACGGCTACCTCGTAATGCAAGTGAGGTCCCGTGCTTCTTCCGGTCGAACCCATCTTGGCGATAATGTCGCCCTTGCTGACTTTGTCTCCCGGCTTGACGAGCATCTTGCTTAGATGCGAGTAGTGCGTGCGCACGCCGTTTGAATGGGAAATCCATATGTTCAGTCCATGCGAGTTCGTGCGTTCCGCGGAGAGTACTACCCCGTCCGCGGTAGCGTAAATCGAATCTCCCATATCGCCGCCGATATCGAGTCCGGCGTGGAATCGGGCTTGGTTCGTGAACGGGTCTTTGCGTACGCCGAACGACGAGGTGAGCCTGCGCGAATCCGTTGGCCAGATCGTAGGCGTGATGCGAAGTTTCGCGTTCATCTTGAGCACGGCGGTCTTCGTCTGCTCCAGCTCGGGCTTAAGCAGTTTCGCCCGTTCTTCGAGCGAGGAGAAGACGTTATGGGTGTCGCCGATCAGCCCGTCCATCTCTTCGTCGGTGACGGGCAGCTCTTCGCCGCCGGTACCGCCGTCCATCGATACTTCTTCGGTGTTCTCTTCTTCGGTCGAGTTCTTCGAGGCGGCCGCATCGCCATCTTGGATGCCTACCATCTCTTTGAGCTGCGACTCCAAGTCCTTGAGGTCGGACATGTGGTTATTAATGGATTTCGCCTGTTCGGAAAGTCCCACGATCTCCGTCTGCAGCTCGTTGATGTGGTCGTCCTTGCCTTGAATGATTTGTTCGTATTGCCCGGTCGCCGAAGACAGCCGGCTTTGCAATTGTCCGATTTGGTTATGATTCCCGCGGTAGAGAAGGTAGGCCGTAATCGCACCGGCGAGGACTAGGACGACTAGCGCCAAGCTTGCGACGAGTACGACGGCAGATAATTGGAATCGAATCACTGAGCTGTTAGCATCCGGAATTACCATGAAGGTGAACCTTTTACGTCTCCATTTCATGACTTTCCTCCTGCTTCGGGCAACGATATTCATTGTGTTCATCCGTCCAGAGGCATATTGATCGTTTTTCCAACCTTCGCTAATATCTCAATTAACTTCGACTAAAAAAGCGCATAATCCTTTTTTACCGAAAAAAAACGATACAATCCATCCTTCAAAAGGAGGATTTTGTCGTAAAAAAGCGAATCCAGTAACATAAGCATAAGACGGTTAGCGTGTTTTACATACAACGTGTAATCGTTGGGAGGATATTATGATCAGATTAGCGGGTATTGATATCGGCAACGATAGCGTTAAATTAGTCGTTAGCGGGTCTAACGAACCTATTATTATTCCAAGCATCGTATCGCCGGGTTACGAGCGTCACGTGCTGCAAGAAGAAGATTCTCCCCTCAAGGCGCTAGACGTAATGGTCTACAGCCCCAAGCTACGGAAGAAGAGCCAACGTTACTTCGTCGGCTTGCTCGCTTCCGAGGATCAAGACAACGCGGAGCTCGAAGAGACGGATAACAAGGCGACCAGCGACCAATCGCTGATCGTGGCGTTAACGGCGCTCGCATACGCTAGCGTCACTAGCGTGGCTCAGACGTTGCAGCCGGGTCAATCGATCGAACAGGTCGAATACGTGATCGGCACCGGCTTGCCGGTACGCACGTACGCGAGATACCACCAGACGTTCGAAGAGCGTCTCGTCGGCGAACACGAAGTGACGTTCCTGTCCACGCCAAGGTTGCGCGGACGCACGGTACGGGTGAATATCCGCCGCGCGATCGTATCGATCGAAGGCGCCGCCGCGCTGTTCCATATGGCGACGCACGAGAACCTTCAAGTGCGGGACGAAGAGCTGTACAACGGCGTAATCGGTATTTGCGAGATGGGCGCGCTCACGACGGACTTCCCGGTCGTCAAGCGCATGAGCATCGACAACCAGTTCAGCACGGGAGAGCAGCTTGGTCTTGCCTCCTACCTCGATTACATCATTCGCGACGTCGAGGACCAGTACGGCTACCGGTTCCCGAGCCGCACTAAGCTGATCCAACGTATTCGCAGACACGACTTCATTATTCAACGCGTCGGCGAAGGGCAAGCGGACATTCGTCCGATCGTGGACACTTACTTCTCCCGCGCCGCGCAGAAGATCGTCGATCTTATTCGCAAACGTTGGAAAAAGTATCCGGATATCCAATGCTTCTACGTGCTCGGAGGCGGCGCAGCCGCGCTTAAGCCGTACATCCTAGACGCGGCGGATAATATGCGCCTGCGCTTCGTGGACGATAGCGAGCTGCAGAACGTATACGGCTACTTGAAGCTGGCGAAAAACAAAACGTCTAATAACGAAGCCGCCGTGTAACTGCAAGCACCCGAACATATACGAAAGCCTTGATCTTCCCAAGGGGGAGATCAAGGCTTTTTTGTTGCATGCCTGTATGCGCATTATAGCGCGTTGCCGCTAACCCACACTCGCCGGATTTCGAGCGAATCGTCCAGCAACACCAGGTCGGCTCGTTTGCCCGGCGCGAGATCGCCCCGGTCGCCGTCCAATCCGAGCTGGCGAGCAGGGTTCAAGCTCGCCATTCGGCTGGCGCTAGCGAGCGGAACGCCGATCTCGCGAACGATGTAGCGGATGGCGTCGATCATCGTGAGCGTGCTTCCGGCAAGATTGCCGGAGTCTTTCAGCCGGGCGACGCCGCACTTCATCTCCACGGGCAAGCCGCCGAGGTCGTAATCGCCGTCCGGCATGCCTGCGGCAGCCATCGCGTCGGTCACGAGAATCACTTTGTCCGCTCCCTTAGCCGCGAGTAGCAGCTTGATGCCCGCGGGATGGACATGGTGGCCGTCGGCGATCACTTCTCCGATAATCCGGTCGTCCGTAAGTACCGCGCCTACCGTGCCGGGCTCGCGGTGGTGGTAAGCGCGCATCGCGTTGTAAGTATGGACCGCGTGACGGAGACCGCGATCCGCGGCCGCAGCGATCCGGTCGTACGTCGCGTCGGTATGTCCACAGCTAGGCACGATGCCATGCCCCGCAAGCTGCGCGATATAGTCGAGCGCGCCTTCGGCTTCGGGAGCGAGCGTCTGGATTTTAATGACGCCGGGATAACGCGCGACCCATGCTTCCAACCATTCCGGCTGGGGCGGTACGATGTACGCCGGGTTTTGAGCGCCTTTCCACTTTTCGCTGATGAAAGGACCTTCGAAGTGTACGCCGAGCAATTGCGCGAAAGGCATCGCATCGTTCATGAACGTGCTGACGCGTTCCAATAAGGCGGTCAACTCGTCCCGCGAAGCGGTAAGCGTGGTGGCAAGCATTCCCGTCGTGCCGTGCCGAGAATGAAACTCCGTAATGGCGCGAAGGCCTTCCGCGTCGGCGTCCATGAAGTCGTGACCCGCGCCGCCATGCACGTGTACGTCGATGAATCCCGGAAGAAGAGAGCCGCCCTCCGCATCGACGATTGCGTACGCCGAATCATGGGGAGCATCGCCAACGGAATTGTCGCCTATGCGCTCGATGATTCCGTCCCGAACCTGCAGCCATCCGTTATCGATCATGCGGTCGGTGGTGACGATTCGCGCGTTAACGACAAGGAACTTATTGTCGGAGCCGAGTGTCATGGCAAGTTCTCCAACTTCAGCTTCGATGCGGCCGGAGCATCCAACAGGACGATCAGATGCGGATGCGTCTGGAGCAGCGATGCCGGGCAATCCGTCGTAATCGGTCCTTGAAGCGCGCGAGCGACGATATCGGCTTTGTCGGCGCCTTTGACGACGAGCATGATTTTCTTCGCTTTCAGAATCGTGCCGACGCCCATCGTAAGCGCCTGCTTCGGAACTTCGTCGATCGAATCGAAGAAGCGGGCGTTCGCTTCGCGCGTTTCCTCCGCAAGCTCTACGACGTGCGTGCCGCGGATGAGCGCGTGTGCAGGCTCGTTGAAGCCGATGTGGCCGTTATGGCCGAGGCCGAGCAATTGAAGATCGATTTGTCCCGCTTGCTCGATCAGCGCGTCGAACCTGCGGCATTCCGCGTCGGGATCGGCGGCGTTGCCGTCGGGAATGTGGCATTGGGCAGCGGGAAGGTCGATGTGCGAGAACAGATGCTGGTTCATATAAGAATGATAGCTTTCGGGATGGTCGGACGGGATGTTCACGTATTCGTCCAAGTTGAACGAGATGGCGTTGCGGAAGCTGATCATGCCTCTGTCGTACTCGCGAACGACTTCCTTATAGATGCCGACCGGCGTGCCGCCGGTGGCAAGTCCGAGCACCGCGCGCGGCGTCGTTTGTACCGTGCCTATAATAATGCCTGCCGCGGCCTCGTTTAATTTACTGTCGCTGTCGAACGTAAGAATGTTCATCGCGTCGTTCTCTCCTCTTTGCCCGTATAATGTCGTACCGTCTGGAACGATCGCTCCAGTCTCGGCACGTATTCCTCGAAGTGCTCGCTTACAAGTCCAGTGAACAAAATATCGACGATATGGAGCTGCGCCATTCTCGATGCCATATCCCCTCGCCGCATGCCGGCTTCCGCGGACGATGTGAACAATCGAATCGAAGCTTGCTCGGCTAACGCGTTCGTCCCGAATCGCGTGATGGACAGCGTCGTCGCGCCTTGTTCCGCGGCGGTGCGCAAGGCGTTGATCGTTTCCAGCGTCTCGCCGGAATACGAGATGCCCACCGCAACGTCGCGTGCGGTAAGCGATGACGCGGACGTAAGCTGCATATGGGGATCCGAGAAAACGGCCGCCGCTTTTCCGATGCGGATCAGCTTATGGAAGAAATCTTGCGCCACCATGCCCGACGTGCCCGATCCGTACAAGTCGACGCGACCGGCTTCGTGCAGCGCCGCGATGGCCGTACGTAATTGGCCGAAATCGAGCAGCTTCGTCGTATCGGTCAACGACCGCATGTGGTTGGTCGTAATGGCGGATACGATATCGGTAAGCGGATTGCCCGCGACGATATCCTGGTATTGATTCGGCGTCGCTTCGATGTGGACGAGCTCGGTAGCCAGCATCCGCTTGAATTCGGGGAAGTTCAAGCACTGGAACAGCTTGCAAAACCGCGAAATCGTCGCCGTGCTGCTACCCGATTGGCCGGCAAGCTCCGTTATCGTCATCTGTACGATGGCGGACGGGTCGCTTAGGACGTAATCGGCCAGTCTTCGTTCCATTGGATGAAAGCTTTCCAGCTTTTCATGAATCGCGTTAAGTAAACTCATAGTCACCCCGTGTATTTGTTGGGTAAATTAGTTTCGTAATTTAAGTTTAAATGATGAAATAAATTTTCACAATGGGCAAACCGAGAAGAAACCGATGTTTTTCCGCGCCGGATAACGTAGTTTTATCCCTGATTAGCGTTTTGTATCCCTCGACTATAGAAAAGTATCCCCTATTTTCACCCCTCGAACGTCCGATTTCAGCCTTCGAACGGCGATTGAGCGAGCGAATTTCAGCGATTTTTCATTAATGACTGACATACTGACTCTTGAGGATTAGGCGTAAAAGATTAGAAATGTTGTCGCGCAACAGGTTTGACAGATATTTACTTACCATTTATAGTGAAAGAGTGTTTTTGCAAACGTTTGCAATCCTTGTTTTTGATAGGCAAACGCAGGGAGGGATGTTATGCGGAAGTTCCTAAGCGAATTTGCCGGGCATCTATGATCAGCAGGTTGGGCAACGAGGGCAATAGCCGGGGAAAGGACGAGCTCGCGTCCCGCGAGGTCGGCATTAAAGCGATCGCGGAAGCGCTTCAGCTATCCGCAAGCACGGTATCCAGAGCGCTTAACGGCGTACCCGGCGTCAATCCGGGCACGAGAAGGCTAGTCGAACAAATGGCTAGAGAGATGGGCTACGTGCCTAACCTCGGAGCGCAGCAGCTCGTCGGGAAACGAAGCAATCTGATCGGGGTATTCGTACCGGAGTTCGATCACGGAAAAGCCTTGTTTTACGACATGTTCTCTTCGATCCAAAAGGCGTTGCAAAGCGAAGGGAAAGACGCGATCTTCTACTATGTCTCTTTCTCGAATTACGCAGGGCAGCGTCTGACCGAGAGCGTTCACTCGCGTAAGCTCGAAGGATGCATCCTGTTCCCGGCTTTTTCGGAACGGCATCCCATCATGCAGGAAGCGCTGAAGATTCGCGTGCCTTGCGTGAACTTCGAGGGAGTCGTAGGTCCTCATTGCTCGGCGGCGATGTCCGACGATAAGGAAGGCGGACGGCTTGCCGGTCAAAGGCTTGTTGAAGCCGGACATCGCGTGATCGGCTACATTAACGGCCCCCCTCTAGCGCGTGTTAGCCAAGAGCGCTACGAAGGATTCAAGGAAGCGCTTACGGAACGAGGCATCGCTCATGCCGGCAGTCTGATCGCCGAGGGCAACTTTTCCGTGGAAAGCGGCGCGGAGGCGATAATGAAGCTTCGCGAAGCTCATCCGGACATGACCGCGGTATTTTGCGCGAACGATTTGATGGCTACCGGCGCCATAGCGAGATTGCAGCAGGAAGAAGGATTAAGAGTTCCGGAACACTTATCGATTATCGGTTATGACGACGACATGCACGGCACGTTCATTACTCCGCCGCTTACGACGATTCGCCACGGGAAACCATCGGTCATCTCTCTGTTGATGGAGCTGCTCTCGGGGCAGCCCGGACGCAAGGTGGTCGCTCCGCCGCAGCTCGTAGAGCGCCGGTCGGTAGCGAGTCGTCAAGACATAGATTGAAGGAGGCAAGCAATCAGATGGCAGTAGGTACCGAAGACATCATCCAAGCCCAAGGCATCAAGCGCGTATTCGGCAGGGGATCGGGCGCGGTAACCGTGCTCAAAGGCGTCGACATTCATTTGCCCGCCGGCAGATTGGTCGCCTTCAAGGGCCGCTCCGGTTCCGGCAAGACGACGCTCATTAACTTGCTTAGCGCGCTGGATCGGCCGACGGAGGGCAAAATCGTATTCAACGGCCGCGACCTGACGGCAATGTCGAACAAGCAGCGGGACGAAGTAAGACGGACGGAGATGGGGCTTATTTTCCAATCCTTCGCGTTAATCCCGCTTATGTCCGCTTACGAGAACGTCGAATTCGTGCTCCGCATCGCGGGTACGCCCGCGAGCGAACGCAAAGCCGCGGCCATTCACGCGCTCGAGCAAGTCGGGCTTAAGCCACGGATGCACCATCGTCCGTTCGAGCTGTCCGGGGGCGAACAACAGCGCACGGCCATCGCAAGAGCTATCGCGCACAAGCCTAAGCTGATTTTGGCGGACGAACCGACCGCCGAGCTCGATAGCCGCACGGGCTTGCATATCATTAAAGTGTTTCGTGACCTAGTCGAGCAGAGCGGCATCACGATCGCTATTACGACGCACGATCCGGCTATTATGGAGATCGTCGACCAAGTATACGAATTGGAGGATGGACAAATTGTCTCGCACAATTAAACGAGTTGCCACACTAAGCCTTACCGTACTGCTTGGAGCCGCGCTAGCCGGATGCTCCTTGCTTCCGCAGGAAGAACAAGCACTTCAACCGCCTCTGGTTAAACCCGCGAAAGAAAATTATACGACGACGATGGCATTGAAAGGCTCGATTCTTAAAACGGTAGGCGGAAGCGCGACGTTCGAATCTTATGAGTCGGAAGTAGCCCAATTCACGGGACAAGGCGGACGTATCGAGAAAATCAACGTAAGAGCGGGCGACGTAGTCAAGAAGGGCGACGTGCTCGTCCAGCTCATTCTGGACGGTTTGGACATTCAACTGAAAGAACAGCAATTGTCGCTCGAGCGCGCGAAGGTCAACTTCAGCCAGGCCAGAAGCGGCGACGAGGAGACCATCAAGATAGCGGGCTTACAGCTTGAGATCGAGCAATTAAAATACGATAGATTATCCGCGCAATTCAACAGCAAGCAATTGATCGCGGGGATGGACGGAACGGTTACGTACGCGGATGACCTTAAGGAAGGCGATTATATCGACGCCTATCAGACGCTTGTCATCGTCTCGGACCCGAATCGGTTGCGCTTGTCGCTTCCCGTGGATAACGCGGCCGACCGTACCGAGGTTAAGGTAGGCGTCGCGGCTGAAATCACGTTTAATAAGGCGAAGTACGACGGTAAAGTCGTTCAGACGCCTTCGTCCGCCCCCACTACGGAGAATAAGCAGCTCGCCGAGAAGTATGCGAAGACCATTTACGTCGAATTGACCAGGTTGATACCCAATGTCGAAATAGGCAAGCTGGCGGACGTTAGGATCATTACCCAACAGAAAGACAACGTCATAAAAATTCCGAAGAGCGGACTTCGTTCGTACTTAGGCCGTAACTTCGTACGCATCATGGAAGATGGCAACAAGCTGCGCGAAGTCGACGTGGAGCCCGGATTAACGACCCCGACGGAGGTGGAAATCATTAGCGGTTTGGAAGAAGGCCAAAACATCGTTCTTCAGTAATGCCTGCATTTATTTCCGCATTCCGAAAGTTAGGAGGCTAACCCGTGGCCTTATTCGTCATGATTATTCGTAAAATGGTTCAAAATAAATGGCTCGTATCGAGCATGTTCTTCGGCATTCTTATGACGGTTGCGCTCGTCAGCACGATGCCGATTTACTCGGAGGCGATCTTGTCCCGGATGCTCGTCAAAGACTTGGAGACGTTCCAGACGGACAAAAACACGTATCCCGGAACGCACTTCTCGAGTATTGGATTTTATAACGAGTCGCCGGACAAACGGACGAAAATTTTAAACGATATCGATAATTTCATGCACACGAAAGCAGCAAGCGACTTCGGAATTCCGGTCAAAGAACTGGTGACGGAGCGAAGGACGAAATCGTTCTTGTTCGTTCCGGCCGTCGGAGTCGAAGATCCGAAGAAATCGAAGCCGAGCGCGACGCTTCGCGCGTTCACGGATTTAGACGCGCACATTAAGCTGGATGACGGCAGGATGCCGGCCAAAGAGCCGGTGAACGGCGTCTACGAAGTGCTCGTGACCGATCAGGCGCTCAGCAACTTCAAGACGGTGCTCGGTACCGAGTTCGTCGTGCAAGACGACAAGGTCGCCGGCACGATCAAGATTAAACCGGTAGGCATCGTCACGAAGAAACAAGACGATGATCCGTATTTCAGAAGCGCGGGTCTTGCCGATTGGAACTCCGCGTTCATTATGGACGATGGAATGTTCGACCGGGAAATCACGAAGGGAAACAAAATTCCGTTAGCCGTAAGCGGCTGGTACTTCGTGCTGGACTACAGCAAAATGAACATTCGTAACGTCGACGGATTCATCAACACGGACAAAGAGATCCGTGCTTTCGTTAAGCAGCGCATCGTCGTATTCCAGACGGAATTCCAAGCTCCCGCGCTCGATACGATTACCTCTTACTTCGATCGCGCGAAGCAACTGAACAAGCTGATGTGGTCGCTCAACGTGCCCGTATTGATTATGCTGGGCTTCTATATGTTCATGGTATCCAACCTGATCATCGATCGGCAAAAGAACGAGATCGCCGTCTTGCGAAGCCGAGGCGCGGCGAGGTGGCAGATCGTGGCCTCGTTTGCAATAGAAGGGGTTTTATTGTGCGGCATAGCGTTACTGGCGGGTCCTTTTATCGGTTTGGGATTAACGAAAGTGCTCGGTTCCTCTAACGGATTCCTCGAATTCGTACAACGGACTTCGATGCCTGTCCGCGTTAATTCCGACGCGTACTTGTACGGAGCGATTGCGGCAGTCGTATCCTTCATCATGATGCTCATTCCGGCGTTGCTCGCGACACGAGTATCCATCGTCGGGCGTAAGCAGCAGATGGCGAGATCGCAAAAGATGCCGTTCTGGCACAAGGCTTTCCTGGACGTCTTGGCGTTGGCGGTATCCATTTACGGGCTGTATACGTTCCGCAATCGGCTCAAGGATATCCAGAAGCTCGGGCTTAACGCGAACGACCTCAATATCGATCCGCTGCAGTTCGTCATGCCGGCGTTGTTCGTCGTCGGTGCCGGCTTATTGATTTTGAGGCTTTATCCGTACGTATTGAAGCTGATTTATTGGATCGGGCGCAAGTGGTGGCCGCCGTCCTTGTATTCGACGCTTATTCAAGTCGGGCGTTCCAACAGCCAATATCAATTTTTGATGGTCTTCCTTATTATGACGATCGCGATCGGCGTATTCAGCGCCGGCGCGGCGAGAACGCTGAACACGAACACGGAGGATCGCATCCGCTATTCGAACGGCGCGGACTTCGTTATGGAGTCGAATTGGCCGAACGATAAGCCCCCTCCTTCGCCGTTCGGCGCTCCTCCGGGAGCGGATGCGCCAGCGGCGCCTAAAGTCATCCACTACCTTGAGCCGTCTTTTGATCCGTACACGAAGCTCCCCGGCGTCGATCATGCGGCTAAAGTGTTCGTGAAGGAACAAGCGAACTTCAGTGTAGGATCGAATGGCGGAAGCGCAACGCTTATCGGCATCGATACGGATGATTTCGGCAATACGACGTGGTTCCCGGATAAGTTGTTGAGCCATCCGTTTAACGAGTATTTGAATTTGATCGCGCCGGATTCAAGAGCGGTATTGATCTCGAAGACGCTTGCCGAGCAGAAGGGCGTTAAGGTAGGCGACTCGATCAACGTCGGGTGGCAGGACGTCCCCGGACAACCGTTCATCGTATTCGGGATTCTCGACTACTTCCCTACGTTTAATCCGAATCCGCCGCCGGGCTCGATCAATACGGCGGACTCGGAGAAATCGAGTGCCCCGATGCTCATCGTCGGGCATCTGTCGCGCATCCAATTCCAACTCGCGTTGGAGCCGTACCAGGTGTGGCTGAAGATGAAGCCGGGCGCTCCGACGAGCGAGCTCTATCAAGGCATAGAGGACAGCAAGCTGAACATCGTTAGTGTCGTCAATACGCGCGAGAAACTGACGAAGGCGAAGAACGATCCGTTCCTGCTCGCTTTGAACGGCATCTTGACGCTTGGCTTCATCATCTCGATCGTCATCAGCTTCGTAGGCTTCTTGCTCTATTGGATTTTGTCGCTGAAGGGACGCACGCTTCAGAACGGCATTATGCGCGCGATCGGGCTTTCGCTTCGCCAATTGATCGGTATGCTGGCGCTGGAGCAGTTGCTTACGTCCGGGGTCGCGATCGGCATCGGCGTACTGGTCGGCAACGTGGCCAGCATTCTGTACGTGCCGAACTTCCAAATGGCGTTTAACCCTAGCAGTCTCGTGCCGCCGTTCAAAGTGATTTTCGAGGCGATCGATTTCATCCGCCTTTATACTACCGTCGTTGTCATGCTGCTGCTCGGGCTGGGCATTCTGTCTTACATGCTCTCCCGCATCCGCGTCCATCAGGCGCTGAAACTGGGGGAGGATTAATCGATGATTCATTGCGAAGGCTTGGTCAAAATTTACAAAGCGGCGGATCTCGAAGTGTTCGCGCTTCAGGGGCTTGATCTGAAGGTGGAGAGCGGTGAGCTCATGGCGATTATCGGCAACAGCGGAAGCGGTAAATCCACGTTGCTGAATATGTTGGGCGGACTTGATAAGCCAAGCGCCGGACAGCTCGAGATCGACGGGAAGAACATGCTGAAGATGAACGAGCGCGATCTCGTGAAGTACAAGCGCGAGAGCGTCGGGTTCGTCTGGCAGAACAACGCCCGGAACCTTATCCCGTATTTGACGGCGATGGAGAACGTAGAGCTGCCGATCTTGCTTAAGGGCAAGCGCAAGCGGATGCGCGCGCTGGAATTGCTCGAAGCCGTCGGGCTCACGCACCGCAAAAACAATAAACTGCACGAGCTGTCGGGCGGCGAACAGCAACGGGTAGCGATCGCCATCGCGCTGGCGAATCATCCGAAGCTGCTGCTCGCCGACGAACCGACGGGCTCGGTAGATTCGAAGATGGCCGATCAGATTCTGGATTTATTCCGGGAGTTGAATCGGACGATCGGTATTACGATCATTATCGTTACGCATGACCCTCTGCTCGCTAAGAAGGTCGACCGCGTCGTCGCCATCCGCGACGGCAAAATCTCTTCCGAGATGCTGCGGCGCAAGTCGTACGCGGAGGAGCTCGAGGAGATCGAGCGCGGGATCAAGCAGGCCGAGGGCGACTCCCACGTCGAGTACGCGATACTCGACCGGGCGGGACGTTTGCAAGTGCCCGCGACCTACTTGGAGTCGATCGGCGTCAAAAATTCGAACAAGGTGAAGCTGGAGCTCGTAGAAGGCAAGATCGTGCTGACTACGCCGGAGGAAGCGTCCTGATGCTATGATTTTCCGAACAAAGCTACCTAGTTGAATTAAGCCCTTGCGGGTCGTCCATCGGTGATGGAGGACTTGCGGGGGCTTTTTTGATGCGTGGGCAGGTCATGTGAGCCAAGGGTGAGTGCTATGGGATTAGTTGCACAACATACAACTAACAATCGACTTATTACGTTTACTTTCCTAAGCGGTGCCCGCGCAACCTTGCTATAATGGTGCAATGAGCTGTTGATTAGAAGAGTCGTAGACGAAGGAGCGTTATTTCCCTTGACGATAGACAAGCTGCCCATAGATAGCGTTCTGCCGGAGCTAAAGCGCGCGTTGTCGGAGCATGCGAACGCTGTTCTGATCGCCTCGCCGGGGGCGGGGAAGACGACGCGGGTGCCGCTGGCCGTGCTGGACGAGCCGTGGTT
Organism: Cohnella yongneupensis; assembly: GCF_042655785.1. Classification (NCBI taxonomy): domain Bacteria; kingdom Bacillati; phylum Bacillota; class Bacilli; order Caryophanales; family Paenibacillaceae; genus Cohnella; species Cohnella yongneupensis. Next base: position 61,913 of record NZ_JBHSNC010000048.1, on the reverse strand, counting down.
GTCCGGTCGTAAAATATTGCTGCTCGAGCCGAGGCGCTTAGCGGCCCGTAGCGCGGCGAAATATATGGCTTCCGCGATCGGCGAGGAGGTCGGCGGAACGGTCGGTTACCGGGTACGCATGGATACGAAGGTCGGACCGCGTACCCGGGTCGAAGTCGTCACGGAAGGCGTGCTTACCCGCATGCTGCAGCATGATCCGTCGCTCGATGGCATCGGCTTAGTTATTTTCGACGAGTTCCACGAACGAAGTCTTCAAGCGGATCTCGGATTGGCGTTATGCCTGCAATCGCAAGCCTTGCTTCGGGACGATCTGAAGCTGCTCGTCATGAGCGCTACCTTGGAGGCGGAGCCCGTCGCGAAGCTGCTCGGAGAGGCTCCAGTCGTCGTGAGCGAAGGGCGGGCGTATCCCGTAGAAACCGTCTATCGGCCGCGCTCTCCCAGTACGTATCTGGATGATGCGGTCGCTTCCGCGGTCATGGACGCGATGCGCGCGCACGATGGAGACGTGCTCGTGTTTTTGCCGGGCATCGGCGAAATTCGGTCGGTCGAGGCGAAGCTCGGCGGCATGCTGGCGGGGACGAGCGGCGTACGCGTATGTCCGTTGCACGGCAGCTTGCCGTTCGAGGCGCAGGATGCGGCGATAGCGCCGCTGCGGTCGGGCGGGCGCAAGGTGGTGCTCTCGACGTCCGTCGCGGAGACGAGCTTGACCGTAGAAGGCATCACGGTCGTCGTCGACGCGGGCTTAATGCGCGTCTCGCGATTCTCGCCGAGGACGGGCATGTCGAGGCTGGAGACGTTGCCGGTATCGGCCGCTTCGGCGGATCAACGGCGCGGCCGAGCGGGCAGGCTAGGGCCGGGGACGTGTTATCGGCTGTGGAGCAGCGAGGAGCAGGCGAGGCTTTCGCCTCGCAACGTGCCGGAAATTATGGAAGCGGATTTGTCGTCGCTGCTGCTGGAGCTGACCGTCTGGGGGGCAGGAGATCCGGCCGGGTTGGCTTGGCTGGACCCGCCGCCGGCGCCCGCGTTGCAGCAAGCTAAGGAATTGCTGACGCAGCTGGGTGCGCTGGATGCAGACGGACGCACGATTACGTCTCATGGGCGCGCCATGTCGGAATACGGCGTTCACCCACGCATTGCGCATATGCTGCTTCGCGCGATGGAGCTGGGCTTGGGCGCGAATGCGTGCGAGCTTGCGGTGCTCCTGAGCGAACGGGATATCGTTAAGGGAGGCGGCGGTCGCGCGGACGCCGATTTAAGGCTGCGGCTTGACGCTTTGCAAGGGAAAGGCACGGCCGCCGTTGACGAAGGCGTACGTCGCCGGCTCCTCGACGAAGCGGGGAGGCTGAAGCGGGAGCTTGGCGTACGCGGGGAGAAGGGCGACGCGGAGAGCGACAGCTGCGGACTGCTTCTCGCGTTCGCTTATCCGGACCGCATCGCCCGCCAGAGGGATAGCGGCAAATATTTGCTTAGCGGCGGAAGAGGCGCGGCGTTCGCGAACGGGCAATTGCTATCGCGTGAGGAATGGATCGTCGTCGCGGACGTGGACGATGCCGGAACGGACAGCAAGATCCGAATGGCCGCGCCGCTCTCCTACGCGCAATTGACGGAGCACCTGAAGGACGCGATCCGCGAGGAGACGGAAGTCTATTGGGATTCGGCATCCCAATCGGTACGCGCGCGTGCGCGCAAGCGGCTAGGCGCGATCGTGCTGGAAGAGGTGCCGATGCACAAGCCTCCGGCCGACCGGGTGTTAGCGGGCTTGCTCGGAGGCATTCGCGCCGAAGGCCTCGACATTTTGCCTTGGTCGCGAGCGGCGCGGCAATATCAGGAGCGCGTCGTCTTCGTACGCTATCACGATGCTTCATGGCCCGATCTGTCGGACGAAGCGCTGCTTGCCGATTTGGAGACGTGGTTAGCTCCGTATGCGGAAGGGATCAAAGGCCGATCGGATTTACAACGGTTGAATATAAAAGAGCTATTGGAATCGATGCTCAGCTGGGAACAGAGGCGCTTGCTCGATACGTACGCCCCTACGCACTGGTCGGTCCCGAGCGGGTCGCGTCTACCGATCGATTACGGCGATATCGAAGCACCGGCATTAGCCGTTCGCTTGCAGGAGCTATTCGGTTTGCCGGAGACGCCGCGAATCGCCGGCGGTCGCGTCGCGCTTACGCTGCACTTGCTGTCGCCGGCTCAACGTCCCGTACAAGTGACGAGGGATTTGGCGAGCTTCTGGCGCAACGCCTACTTCGAAGTACGCAAAGACTTGAAGGGACGATATCCTAAGCACTACTGGCCCGACGATCCGCTGGAGGCACAAGCAACGCGCCGCGCCAAGCCGCCGGGACAATAAGACGCCGAAGCGCCCGGACGATAAATTCGTCCGGGCGCTGTTGTTAATTGACCTCCGGGCGCTTGCCGTTACTCTCCGGCCGATTGAGTCGCCGCCGCTTCTTGAGCTTCTTCCTCGTCTTTGATACGGGCTTCCGCAAGCTTCGAATCGATGCCTTGGGCTATTTGCGTTAGCGTCGGGGCGATCTCCATGTCCGTCTGGATCATGGAACTGAAGGTGTTCTCGTATTGCCCCATCGCCAAGCTATATTCTCTTGATACCATAGAAGCCCGTTTTTGCGCGAAGGGGAGCAGATTGTAATTAAGCGTCAACGAAGGATCGAGCTCGTCGCCGATGGCCGCGAAGACGGCGCTGGATACGCTGATCCCGAGCCGGAAAGCTTGTCTGGTCACCTCATTGTCTTCCAACGTTAACGCATAGATGTATTTCAATGCGGCATCGGGATGCACGCTGGACGCATTGATGCCGAAGGCCGTTATATACGGAGCGCTGACTTGGGCTTCTCCGGTCATACTTGGAAGGGCAACGATCCCGATGTCGGGGTTCGTCTGGGCGGCGCTGCTGATTAACGGAGATAACGTAACCGCCATTCCACGTTTTACCCCGATCTCAGCGACATCGCCGTTGTATTGCTTATCGATTACGCCTTGCTCGAGCAGGCCTTTTAACCATTCCACCGTGTTGACCGTAGCGGGACCGTCCAAATACCCGGAAGCCTGCGTGCCGTCGGGGGATAGAAAAGCGCCCTCCATACCCATGACGATCGGTTCAACAAACTCGGAATAGAGCGGAATGCCCGCTCCATAGACGTTGCTTGAATCTCCTCCGTTAGCCGATTTCAAGGCGACGGCGGCCGATTCGAAGTCTTCCCACGTCCAATCGTTTTGCGGGTAAGGGATGCCTGCGTTATCGAACCAGGATTTGCTATATCCGACGGTGATATTGTAGGCGGATAGCGTCATGCCCAGCAGCTTGCCGTCAACCGTAGTCATGTCCAATACGTTCCGGGGAAAATATTGCGTAATGTCCAAGCCGGCGTTGTCCAAGAGCGGGTTAAGGTCATAGAGCTTGCCTGCGCTCTGAGGCAACGCCAGCTCGAAAGGAGCGAACCAATAAATATCCGGTTTAAGCTCTTTGATCTTATCCGCGTATTGCTCGGGAGGTACCCGAACGAGATGAACTATGATTCCCGGGCTCTCCTTTTCCACTAATGCCTTGCTGTCGTCCAATAACGCATTAATTTGCTTGCCAAGCGCACTGTTGCCTTGATCCTGCACGAGTACCGTAATTTCCGCATTATCGAACTCTGTCTTCGGTTGGTCCGAGCATCCGGCAAGTATCACCGACGCAAGCACCATCGTTAGCAGGATGACGATCGACCATTTCCCTCTCATCTCGGTCTATTTCCACCTCTCCTAGTGTATAACGGTATTACGCGATTTTTGTTGGAAGGGTTCGGATAAATTTGGGAAAAAAGTTGGGTTCGAACGAAGCATGACTCTTGCATTCTAGGATAGGATGGCGAATAATCGAAGTAGATTATCTCGGAGTACGGCGCGGGAACGAGAGAGGGAGGGGAGCTATTCAATCATGAGCAAGCTGTTGGCGTTCGGGGCGTTATGGTGGTTGTTCGGCAATCCGTACATCGCGGTAGTGGTATTGCTTGTTATTATTTATTTCCTGGAGCGGCGCTATATCGGATTAACTCCGAGCATTGTACGCCCGTTGCGGCGCAGAAGCGCCATCTCAAAATGGAAACGGCAAATTCAGATGAGTCCTCACGACGTATCTTCGAAATCCGAACTCGCCCGCTTATTGATCGAGCGCAAGAGCTATGCGGTTGCGCGCGACATTCTGGTCGGCATAGAGAGCCAAATGGAACATTCGGCGGAGTATTGGAGCGATCTAGGCATATGCGAATTGGCACTCGGCAGACAAGACGAGGGGGAGCGCGCGATGACGCGGGCGCTGGCCATTAGTCCGAGAGTCAAGTACGGTCAACCGTACCTACGGTTGGCGGAATCGTTCGCTAAATTAAACCCCGAGAAGGCGATCGGGTTTTTGCAGCAGTTCAAAGAAGTGAATTCATCTTCGTGCGAAGCTTATTATCGGTTAGGTATCATTTATAGCAGCCTTGGACGCTCGGAAGATGCGGCGATCGCCTATCGCGAGTGCGTTCAACTGTATCGCTCTCTTCCGCGCTATATGAAAAGGCACGAGCGCAAATGGGCCATCCGGAGCCTGCTTCGCAACCGCTGAATTCATAGAGCAAGGGGCTATCTCCGCGGTCGATTTCGACCTTAAGAGAAAGCCCCTTTTTAATGAACGGTCTTAATAATAAATCATTAGTCAATAACCGATTCTTCGCTGGCAGCTTCTGCTTCGTCCGCAGCAACTTCCGCCAGAGCAGGCTCGTCGGCTTCTGCTTCTGCTGTTACTTCGGCTTGCTCCGCTTCGGCTTCGACGGCTTCCGCTTCAGCTTCGGCTTCGACAGCTTCTGCTTCCGCTTCTACTGCTTCGTCCGCAGCTTCGGCTTCGACAGCTTCAGCTTCCGCTTCGGCGACAACTTCCTCCGCAGCCTCTTCCGATGCTTCGACTTCCTCGGCTTGAGAGCTGAGTTCCGCTTCCTCGGCTACTGCTTCGACTTCAGCTTCTTCTGAAGCCGCTTCCAATCCTTCAACCGCTACTACTTCTTCATTCAAATCCATTTCGAATTCCCTCCCGAGAAGTGATTATGGGGACAATCCCCTAAGATCAAAGTTATCGCGTTAGTCAAAATCTGGCAACGGTGTTATTTTGTATATTATTGACGCCTTTGATCGAAAGCGGGAGGACTCGCGGTTTTCTCTTAATTAACGTCAGATGTTCCTATGAAGGTCGAAAGGTTGAAGCTTCGTGGATTTAGGGCGACGCTGTCTGCGCATGGCAAAGACGGCGGTTTTCAACACCGTACGGCGACGAATAATGGCATGGGAGAGCAAAAAAATAGCCGCCGGAGTAGATAGAGCGAACATTCGCGGCAGGGCTCCGGCGTTTGACAAAGCGGGTCTAGTTCCCGTATATTGTTCGTGATTCGGCTGGCAAAGCCGAGCGCGCACGGGAACAGTTCGGAGGTTTATAGAGATGAGTGGAGCAGGCAGAGGCCGGTCGGGAGGATCCGATCGCGGCGGACGCGGGAGCGGCAACGCTGGCCGTGGTGGACGCGGCGAATTCACGGGACGAAGCGGTCGTAACGACGGCGCAGGACGCGGTGGTCGCAACGAGAATGCGAGTCGCGGAGGTCGCAGCGATAGCACCGGACGCGGGACGCGGAACGAAGGCGTCGGTCGCGGCGGAAGAAACGAATCGGCGAACCGCGGTTCGCGCGGTGAAGGTCCGTTTCGCGCGGGACGAAGTGAAAGCCCGGTACTCGGGGGACGTAGCGAGAACGCGGGACGCGCTGGACGAAGCGAAGGGGTAGCTCGCGGTTCGCGCGGCGGTTCGATTAGAGATACGCAAGCTTCGGGGCATCCGAGATCGGTAGCGCCAGCGGCGAAGGTTGATCCGTCGTCGCTTCTTAAGATGGGACGCATCAAAGGAGAATGGATGGAAATTCGGTTGCCGGATCACTTGACCGGCGCGCCGTTATCCAAGCTGACGGCTTATTTGCCGCTAGCGCCAAAGCTCATATCGAAGCTGCTGCAGACGCGCGGATTGCTCGTACAAGGACCGAACTTGCGCTTGCACTTGTTCCCTCGGGAACAGCGCGACTTTCCGCCGGACTGGATGGAACTGAATATTTTATACGAGGATGAATTCACGCTCGTCGTGAACAAGCCGGCGGGGATCGAGGTGCATCCGAGCGAGCACGGCCAACGGAAGACGCTCGCGCATGCGGTCGCCGCTTACTACGAAATGTCGGGCCAGGAAATACGGGTACGACACATCCACCGCATCGATAAGGATACGACGGGACCTGTCCTCTACGCGAAAAACGAGTTTGCCCATTATCAATATGATAAGGCGATGCGGGAGAAGAAGATCGAGCGGTTGTACCTCGCGTTAGCGGAAGGTTACGTGGAAGGCAACAAAGGCAAGATCGACAAGCCGATCGGACAAGACCGTCATCACTCGACTAGACGGCGCGTAAGCGATACGGGCGATCCCGCGGTCACCCACTTCGAGGTCGTCGAACGGCTTCGCGATCATACGCTCGTGCGGCTGCGGCTGGAGACGGGCAGAACGCATCAAATCCGGGTGCATCTGTCTTCGATCAATCATCCGCTTGCCGGGGACGGCATGTACGGCGGTAAGCGCGGCATTATGTCTAGGCAGGCGCTTCATGGCGATCGGTTGATTTGGAGCCATCCGTGGACGGGTGAGCAACAATCGGTCCGCGCGCCGTTGCCGGACGATTTCAACGAAGCGCTGGACAAGCTGCGTCAAGATTAATTAGGAAAAACAATATCCATAATGAAAAACCGATTGCTGATGCAATCGGTTTTTTCGTTTTTCGCTCTGCGTAGGCGTGCAAGAATTTCGACCAGCGGATTCGCGGTAGGTTACTTTTGCGGCAATCGAAGTAAGTGGAATTAGCGCGTACCCGTCTTCGCGTGCTTAGGGAGCATGGGATCGCTTAACTGGGCAGTCTATCTCTTCTACTTATAGATGCTAGCATATTTTTATTTCTGCAAGGTAAAAACGCGCGGAAATTTTGAAAACTGTACGGGACTAGCCGTGTCACTCTCGCATTATTCCTAATATTTTACAATAAAAGGAGGATGGTTTATGGGGAATAATAATACCAAAGATGACAAAAAACGATGCCATCATTGTGGTCGCCAGAATTGCAAATGCGAAAAAAAACGATGCCATCATTGTGGTCGCCAGAATTGCAAATGCGAAAAAGAACGATGCCATCATTGTGGTTGCAAGGATTGCAAATGCGACAAAGAACGATGCCATCATTGTGGTAACAAGGATTGTAAATGCGATAAAGAACGATGCTCCGATTGTAAGGAGAAAACATGCGATTGCACTTGTAAACGAGGACAACGTGGACCACGAGGACGACGAGGACCAAAAGGGGCTACTGGAGCAAGAGGAGCACCGGGCGCACAAGGAGCGCCAGGAGCACCGGGAGCACCGGGAGCACAAGGAGCACCAGGAGCACCGGGAGCACAAGGAGCACCTGGAGCACCGGGAGCACCAGGAGCACCGGGAGCACCGGGAGCACCGGGAGCACCGGGAACACCAGGAGCACCAGGAGCACCAGGAGCAACTGGAGCAACGGGTGCTGGTGTAACAGGAGCAACTGGAGCAACGGGTGCTATGGGAGCAACGGGAGCACCAGGAGCAACTGGAGCAACGGGTGCTGGTGTAACAGGAGCAACTGGAGTAACAGGTGCTACGGGAGCAACAGGCGCAACAGGAGCACCAGGAGCAACAGGCGCAACAGGAGCAACAGGCGCAACAGGCGCAACAGGAGCAACAGGAGCAACGGGAGCAACAGGAGCAACAGGAGCAACAGGAGCAACAGGTGCAACAGGTGCAACAGGTGCAACAGGTGCAACGGGAGCAACAGGAGCAACAGGTGCAACAGGTGCAACAGGAGCAACAGGTGCTACGGGAGCAACAGGAGCAACAGGAGCAACAGGAGCAACAGGAGCAACAGGTGCTACGGGAGCAACAGGAGCAACAGGAGCAACGGGAGCAACAGGAGCAACAGGAGCAACAGGAGCAACAGGAGCAACAGGAGCAACAGGAGCAACAGGAGCAACAGGAGCAACAGGTGCAACAGGTCCAACAGGTCCAACGGGCGCAACAGGAGCAACAGGCGCAACAGGCGCAACAGGCGCAACAGGCGCAACAGGCGCAACAGGCGCAACAGGCGCAACAGGAGCAACAGGCGCAACAGGCGCAACAGGTGCAACAGGAGCAACTGGTGCAACAGGAGCAACAGGAGCAACGGGTGCTACGGGAGCAACAGGAGCAACGGGTGCTACGGGAGCAACAGGAGCAACGGGTGCTACGGGAGCAACAGGAGCAACAGGAGCAACAGGTGCAACAGGTGCAACAGGTGCAACAGGTGCAACGGGAGCAACAGGCGTTACAGGCGCCACGGGAGCAACAGGTGCAACGGGTGAAATAGGTGCAACAGGTGCAACAGGAGCAACAGGTGCAACAGGTGCAACGGGAGCAACAGGTGCAACAGGCGCAACAGGTGCAACGGGAGCAACGGGAGCAACAGGTGCAACAGGCGATACAGGTGCAACTGGGGCAACAGGAGCAACAGGAGCTACAGGCGCCACAGGTGATACGGGCGCTACGGGAGCAACAGGAGCTACAGGCGCCACAGGCGCCACAGGCGCCACAGGTGATACGGGTGATACGGGTGCCACGGGCGCAACGGGAGCAACAGGTGCAACAGGCGATACAGGTGCAACTGGGGCAACAGGAGCAACAGGAGCAACAGGAGCTACAGGCGCCATAGGCGCCACAGGTGATACGGGCGCTACGGGAGCAACAGGAGCTACAGGCGCCACAGGTGATACGGGTGCCACGGGCGCAACGGGTGATACGGGCGCTACGGGAGCAACAGGCGCAACAGGTGCAACGGGAGCAACAGGAGCAACAGGAGCAACAGGTGATACAGGCGCCACTGGAGCAACAGGTGCAACGGGTGAAACAGGAGCAACAGGTGCAGCGGGTGCAACGGGTGCAACAGGCGATACAGGTGCAACAGGTGATACGGGCGCTACGGGAGCAACAGGAGCTACAGGCGCCACAGGTGATACGGGTGCAACGGGAGCAACAGGAGCAACAGGAGCAACAGGCGATACAGGCGCCACTGGAGCAACAGGTGCAACGGGTGAAACAGGTGCAACAGGTGCACCGGGTGCAACGGGTGAAACAGGAGCAACAGGTGCAACGGGAGCAACAGGTGCAACAGGCGCAACGGGAGCAACGGGAGCAACGGGAGCAACGGGAGCAACAGGCGATACTGGCGCCACGGGAGCAACGGGAGCAACAGGAGCAACAGGAGCAACAGGAGCAACAGGAGCAACAGGAGCAACAGGAGCAACAGGAGCAACAGGAGCAACAGGTGACGCGGGTGCCACGGGAGCAACTGGGGCAACAGGAGCAACAGGCGATGCGGGAGCAACAGGAGCAACAGGTGACGCGGGAGCAACGGGAGCAACAGGCGATGCGGGCGCAACGGGAGCAACAGGCGATGCAGGTGCAACTGGTGCTACGGGAGCAACAGGCAGTACGGGTGCCACCGGAGCAACAGGAGCAGGGCTAGCCGAATACGCGTACGTCTATAATTTAACTGCTCAAGCACCGGTTGCAATAGAGGCCGCGGTTCTCTTTGATTCAACAGGTTTAATCACACCTGGAATCACTCATGCTCCCGGATCCTCAGATATTGTTTTTACAACTGCAGGCGTTTATGAGGTCACATTCTCTGCTTCTACTTTTGAATCCAGCCAGTTTGCGCTGTTCATTAACGGCAATCCGGTACTGAACACGGTATACGGTTCTGGTGCAGGCACGCAGCAGAACAACGGACAGGCGATAATCCAAATTGCGGTTAACGATATCTTAACTTTGCGCAATCATACTTCCGCTGCAGCGGTGACGTTGCAGACGCTAGCTGGAGGTATTGCAACAAACGTTAATGCATCTGTCGTGGCAAAAAAATTAAATTAATAGCGATACTCTTAAATCCTCTCACTTGGAGGGGATTTTTTTGTTCTGAGAAAAAACATCGCGGTACTCCTATCGCCGGCATAAAGCTTCCGTCATTAAGTAAGAGATCGTCGCTTCGGCGCCGCAGTTCAAATTCGGCCCGTAGCGGGTAAGCCCGTCGCAGCAGCTTCCGTCCGACGGGTCGACGAGCGGGGCGCGCAAGTCGTTATTTCCGTAATACCAGTCTCTGCACAGATCACGGATGGCACGGTAATGCGTCGAGGCGTCCCCGAGCGGATAAAATCCGTTCTCGCGAGGACCTTTTTCACCCCCATTACCAGGGGGATGTGCGTGAGCCGGATTACCCTCGATGCCCGTTGCAGCAGACGAGGCTCCGACAAGCGCCTCGCCTAGACCGCGCGAGGGTGGTTGTGCGATAAGCGCGGCTTCCTCCAAGGCCAGCGCCAGCTTGAACATCTCGAGCGGTTGCTGGTCCCATCGGCTCGAACGATCGTGCGTGCACCAGCTTTCGTTGCCGATCGGTCGCAGCCAGCCTCCCTCGGCCGTCATTCTCTCCAGCAAGAAGACCAAGCTCTCCAGACCGATAGCCAGTGTACCTGAACGGCGGGTGTAGCGGTACGTCCTCAGCATCGCCCAAGGGAGCACGCCGTTGCCGTAAGTCATGGCGGGCTCGAACCATCTCCATCTTCCGTCGTCGAAATGGTCGAACGCTCGGGTAAGCACCGCCTCGAATCGCAGCATATGGTGCTGCAGCTCGGATCGCACGTCGCTTGGCAACGAGACGACGCCGCAGTCCGAGGCATCCAGCAAATGCGCGCACGCGGCCATCGCGAACGCTTGCCCCCGGTGCGAATCGATGTGCCCGAGCGTCGGCATGGCGCGTTCGATTAGAAATCTAGCCGTCGCGCGCGCAGGTTGCGCCAGCCGAACCCAAGCGTCCGCACAAGCCCAGATCGTGCGGCCCTGGCAATCGTGCGAACGTTCCTCGTGTTCCGGCGTGCGATCGTAAGCGATATTGTTGTGTATCCAGCCATTGTCGTGCTGGCTCCAAAGCAAATAAGCGATATAAGTATCGGCAAGCCGCATAAGCTCCGTTCGATCGCTTTCGGGCATTTTCGCCTCGCCATAACCGTCTAAGTTCAACCACTCGGTGACCGTCCATAACGCGCGGGCGTTGTCGTCCGCGGTGTAGCCTTCTTTGCGGCGGGGGATACGTCCCTGCGCATGCTCCAGCATTCCGGTGTCGTCCGTCAGTCGGCGCAAGTGGACGAACGAAGGCGGAGCATCGGGACGAACCGCCTGGTTTGCTTCACACGACATCGGCAATTCCGTCGCCTTGCCCTTGAACGACTTGCCGGAATAGCCGCAAATGCTGCGCCCCCACTTGCGGCCAGTGCATGCCCCGCCCGATGTCGGCCATCGTATGCTCCCATTCCGTCAGCATGCCGGGATACGTGAACAGCTCGATCATTTTGCATCCCCACGCATGGGGATCTCCGTAAGGTAGCAACATCTCCTCGTGCCCTTGAACGAGGTCTCTTGCATAAATATAAGGCGTCGACAAGATTGGACGACCTAAGCCGGCTGCATAAGCAAGCGTTCCGCTCGTAATTTGCGCCATTCCGGGGTACGGTGTGACGTACAGGTCGCATGCGGAAATGAGAGAGACGAGCTGGTCTTCGGGAACGTACTGATCGATCCACTGCACGTGATGCTCGAGACCGAGCGCACCGATGAGTGTCTTCAGTTCGTTACGGTAGGCTTCGCCTTCGTGCTTCCGAACTTCCGGATGGGTTTGACCCGCGATCACGTACAACAGCTCGGGCACCGCCTGAACGGCGCGGGTCATCGCTTTCAATATCAACTCGATGCCCTTGCTCCGTCCGAGCAGACCGAACGTGAACAGCACTTTGCGATGCTCCCAGCCGGCTTCGCGCCGTACGTTCGCGCGATCGGCCCGGCTCGGAACCGGCGAGCCGTGCGGAAAGAACGATATTTTCTCGGCCGCCAGACCGAAATTATCCTGCAAATAACCGACGCCTTTACGGTTCATGACGATAAGATGATCGCTCCAGTGGGCGATTTGCTTCTGTACGTCCGAGTATGGGGCGACGGGGTTCTCGAAAACGGTATGGAACGTCGTAACGACCGGCTTCTTCAATCGCCGGATAAGTTCGATGACATGGCTGCCGGCGTCTCCGCCGAAAATACCGAACTCGTGCTGCAGCGATACGACGTCGATAGAACTATGGTTAATGAGATCGGCGACGGCGCGGTAATCGTCCTGATCCTGCTTGATGAGCGGAAGCATCCACGGCTCCGTGTACTCCGAACGTTCATCCGGATTGCATAAAGTGACTACGGGATCGAGAGACGGATATCCTTTGGCATTCATAACGGCTTCCCGCAAATGGTGCGTGTACGTGGCCAACCCGCATTTTTTCGGTACGTAGGTGCTAATATAGGCGATCTGAGGATTGCGTTCGTTCAACGGCGATGCACCTCCAGGTTACGATTGCATACGGCTTCGTGCAGAATATGGGGGCCGGCTTGCATGCCGGCGCCGAAAATGCACGCGTTAAGCTGAGCGCCGGCGCTCACCCTGCAACGGTCCCACAAGATCGAGTAGGACAGGCGCGCTTGTCTGCCGATTCTGCTGCCGTTGCCGATAACGGCATACGGGCCGATAATCGCGCGGTCGCCGATCGTGACGTCGTCCCCGATCATGACGGGGGGAACGAACAAGACGCCCTGGCCGACACGGACGTTGTCGCCGAGCCAGATTCCCTTATTGTCCATGTCTTGGCCGCCGATGGCGACCGGAAACCGGCGATCGAGCAAATCCCAATGCAGCTGCCGATAGCGCTCCGTCGTTCCCATGTCCATCCAATAGCCGCCGATCGGATGGCCGTATACGCCGCTCCCGTTGTCGATAAGGAGCGGGAACGTCTCCCTCTCGATCGATACCGCCTTACCCGCCGGAACGAAAGCAAGCGCTCTGCGCTCCATGATGTAAATGCCCGCATTGATCCGATTTGACGGCGCCGCTTCTTTTTTCGGTTTCTCGACGAAGTCGACGATTCGCCCGCCATCCGTTTGCACTACGACGCCGTAGTGCGAGGGATCGTCGACGTCCGTCAGGCAGATCGTCGCTACGCCTCTGTGCGCCTCATGAAATTTCAATGCGGAAGCTAGGTCTACCTGATGAATAATATCCGCGTTGACGACGATGAACCGATCGCTAAGCAGATGCTCCGCGTTTTTGATCGCGCCAGCGGTTCCGAGCAGCTCCCTTTCGACCGCATAGTCTATGCGAACCCCGTACTTGGAACCGTCGCCTAGATGGCTCTCGATCAGCTCGCGGTAATGTTTGACGGCGACGACGAACTCGTAAATGCCTTGTGCCTTGTAGTTAAGCAGCAGATGCTCCAGCCAAGGTCGATTGCCAACCAATGCCATCGGTTTCGGAAGATGTTCCGTCAGGGGCCGTAATCTGGTTCCAAGTCCGCCGGCTAGAAATAATGCTTTCATGCGGGATCAACCTCCCTTTTTTTTAATCTGCTTTTCCGCTGGGTCCATTGACGACCTATTAACGCGATCACCTTGGTTGTCATCACCTCCCGCGAAAAAGAACGACGCTTCCATCGCGGCGAAGCGGAGGGAAGCGTCTATATCGAATGTGAAGCAAACATAGCTACGGCGATGCGTCGATTATTTGAAATATACTTGGCTTGAAATAGGATTATGCTTCGGCTATTGTCCATCCAGCCTGTCCGTAGCTAGAAGAACGGTTTCAAAGCTTCGCATTCTGGGTATACCAATGTTGCAAGCTTTTATAGGGGAATTGTGAATGGAGGGTGCTGCATTACGGAAAACATTGCGATATTCGAAAGGGAAGAAGGCGTGCTCGACGCCATTCGCATGCTGCGGGAAGCAGGCGCGGAGGCGGATGATCTCCGGGTTATCGTGAACAACCGGGAAGGCGCGCCCCGGCTGTCTTCCGAAGGCGACATCCGGATCGAGGAGCTGTACGAGATTCAATTGACGCGCGGCGACGACACGGACAGAGATACTTTGCTTACGACGATTGCGGGGAACGCCGCTTTGCCGGTAGGCATTTCGACGACCGGAGGCGGCCCGCTGGGCGTAGTTTTATCCTCCGATTTCAATGGCGAATTCCAGGCGAGCGCGGATTTGCTTCAAGAGATGGGCATTCCGGGAGATGCGGCGGGACGCTGCGCCAAGGCGATCGAGAATGGGCGATATGTTCTCGTTACGGATACCGAAGTAGGCATTAACGCCGAAGCGTTGCTCTCTCGGGCGGGAGCAGCGGACGTGATCGGCTTGGGAAGCGAATAATACGGCGAAAAGAGCTGCCGGACCTAGCGGGTCCGAGCAGCTCTTTTCGCGTTTCATGGGGTATAATTCTCGGCTCAAGGAACGATAACCGGGCGATCGGGCCGAACGAGGCTTGCGATAGGATGGTCGATGCCGAGCAGTTTATCCCGAATAATATCGGCGCCTAGCATGCTATAAATCGTCCCGTTGCCTCCGTAACCGAGTAAATAATGTTGTCTGGGCCGATCCGGATCTTCGCCGATCCATGGGAGGCCGTCCGTCGATTCGCCGAACGTGGCGCACCACTCGTAGCGGATTTCCGGTTCCCACATCGGGAACAACAGCTTGAATTCGGACAGCAACCGCATAGAATGCACGCGAAGCTCGCGTTGCGTGATGACCGGCACACGAACGTTCTCGTCGAGCCCGCCGACCACGATACGGTTGTCCGGCGTCGTCCGCGCGTATAGATAAGACCTTGCGGTTTCCCATAGCAGGCACCGCTCCGGCCATTCCGCAAGGCTGGGCATCGGATTCGTTACGATGGCATAGGAGCGGCATAGCTTAGCTTGGATCCAACGGCCCCCGGCTTGCTCTGGCGCGTATCCGACCGCATATACGACATGATCGACTTGCAGCGCTCCGTCCGGAGTTTGGACGATATAGCCCGAGCCGGCGTCGGCCGGCTGAACGGACAGCATCGGCGTATGCTCGTAGATAGTAAGGCCGAGTCGGTTTGCTTCTTCGGCCAGCGCATGAACGAACAAGTAAGGGTTGATTTCCGCGTCGCCGTTCGTTAAGATGGCGGCTTCTTTGCGAAACGGATAATGTCTCGAAATCCGTTGTCCATCCCACCACTCCGCACTGAAGCCATGGCGGTGCCAATACTCGTACTCTTTGCGCAAAGCCGGAGCGTCTGCCGGCGTTGAGGCATAGTACAGGCTGCGGCGTCTTTTGAATTGCACGTCGCGGGGCAACCGTTCCGCGATCGCATGCAATTGCTCCGAAGCTTGCCTGCAAGCATGATAGAAAGACGCCGCGTCGCGTTCTCCGATCGTGCGCGCGAAATCGCTCAGCATCGTATCGTTGGCGAATTGCAGCAGACCGGTATTGGCAGACGTGCTTCCGTCCGCGATACGGCCTTGCTCGATGAGCACGGCGTCGATTCCGGATCCGGCAAGCACGTACCCGCACGTGACGCCGGACATCCCTCCTCCGATAATGGCGACGCGCGATCTAACGCAGCCTTCGAGCGCGCGGTATTTTAAAGGGTCCGCATAGGTTCCCGGCCAATATAACGATCCAAAGTGAAGGCTCATGCGCAACTGTTCCTCCGTCTATTATTAACGAGTAAGTAATATGCCAAAAACGGCGGCGGGATATACAGTCGGGCGTGTGCCGCGGCAACGATCGAGGTCCGTGCAACTTATGGCGCCGTCCCGACGTCTTTCGCTGTAGAAGCTAAAGGCGCCGGTTGAATCGTACTTTCCGACGAGAGCGCTTTCGACTACAATAGGAAAGACTACGTGCAAGAGAGTGAGGACGGACATGCAATCAGATAACTATGCCGGCAGCGATATCGCGATGAGGGAGCTAGTCCCCGATTCGCCCCGCGAGAACAGTCGCTGGACGCGCGCGGATCTCGTATGGGTGCTGCTGCTTACCGTAATATCCGCCATTATGACGTTCACGGATTTAGGCAATCGCTCCGCTCCGCAGACGTTCTGGAAACCAAGCCAGATCGGAGAGGCTTTCGTCGTCGATTTCGGCGAGATGCGCCATGTCGATCGGCTGAATTTGTACGAAGGCCCGGGCGCCAAAGGCAAGACTCGCATCGAATCGTCGGCGGATGGCCAAAAATGGTTACCCTACATAGAAGTCGAGCATAAGACGAACCGCGTCTTTACATGGAAGCTAGAGGACAAGCCGGTCGAAGCCAGATATATGCGCTTTACGGTCGTAAGCACGGGATATCGGCTTTATGAAGCGGCCTTCTACACGAAAGGCGTATCGGTGCCGATCCCGTTCACGGACATCCAACCGTCAGGCGTTACAGGTACCGATACCGAAGGCAGCGGGCTGAACGTATTCGACGAGCAGGAGTTCGCCCCGTATCGCCCGGATTACCGCAATAGCATGTACTTCGACGAGATCTATCACGGCAGAACCGCGTACGAATTCATTCAAGGCATGGAGCCTTACGAATGGACGCACCCGCCGCTCGGCAAAGTCATTCTCGCGATCGGCGTAAAGCTGTTCGACATGACCCCGTACGGTTGGCGGTTCATGGCCGGCGTATTCGGTACGCTGATGATTCCTGTTTTCTACGCCGTGGCGCGAGGAATGTTCAAACGTACGCGCTATGCGGTTATCGCGACCGCGCTAATGGTGCTCGAAGGTTTCCATCTCGTGCATTCGAGAAGCGCCAACGTCGATATTATCGGCGTAACGTTTACGATCATCATGTTTTACGCGATGTACCGGTACGGGGAAACGGCGTGGCGCAAAGGCGACTTCCGGCGAAGCTTCGGCTGGCTGGCGCTTGGCGGTATCTTCTTCGGGGCCGCCGCTGCCGTAAAATGGAACTATATGTACGGCGGAGCGGGACTTGCGTTACTGCTGCTATTCGCGCTCGTCCGGCGCTGGCGCGAGTCTAGGTTGGATGGCGATTGGGGCTTTGCTTCCAAACTGCTGCTGACGTTGCTGGCTTGCGTTATTTTATACGTTGCCGTACCCGTCGGCATTTATTCGGCATCCTACATTCCGTTCTTCAAAGCGACGAAAGCCGACGACGGCGTAAACTACAAGGATTTATGGCAGCAGCAAAAGAACATATATAAGTACCACAAAGGCGTCAAGGAGAAGCATCCGTTCTCCTCGAAATGGTACACGTGGCCGTTCATGATGAGACCGGTATGGTATTACGGAGGCAAGGATCTTGCGCCGGATACGAAGCAAAGCATCGTGGCGATGGGAAATCCGGCCATCTGGTGGGGCGGACTGGCGGCGATGATAGTCTCATGGATTTTATCGATCATCGCTTGGATCCGCGGATGGCTGCGCAGGGACCGGATCGTCCTAACGCTTACGGTCGCCTATCTGTCGTTTTACGTCCCGTGGATAGTCGCTCCGCGCAGCGTCACGTTTTTGTATCATTATTTTCCGATGGTTCCGCTGCTTATTTTGTTCCTCGTCTGGGTGTTCAAATGGCTTGAGGAAAGAAGCGAGCTTGGCCGAAGGATTACGTACGCTTTCTTATTCATAACGGCGATCTTGTTCGTCTGGTTTTATCCGGTGTACGTCGGCATCACGATCGACAAAGATTGGATGAACATCGCGATCCGTTGGTTCTCCACCTGGGATTTCTAAGTTTGTAGGTATGTGTTGGCAACAGAAAGGGGCTATAACCGTGAACGAGCCAATCTTCCTTTCCGTTATCGTTCCGATGTATAACGAGGAAGAAGTCATTGAAGTGACTTATAACCGTCTGAGGGCGGTACTGCAGACGATCGGGGAATCGTTCGAAATCGTATTCGTGAACGATGGCAGCCGCGATCGGACCGCGTCGATCGTTCGGAATATTTGCGCGCGCGACCGTACGGTCAAGCTGGTCGATTTCTCGCGCAATTTCGGGCACCAGATCGCCGTTACGGCAGGAATGGATCACGCGAGCGGTCGGGTAGTCGTCCTGATCGACGCGGATTTGCAGGATCCGCCCGAGCTGATCGCCGATATGGTCGCGAAGTGGCGGGAAGGCTACGATGTCGTATACGGCAAGCGGATCGAGCGCAAAGGCGAATCGTGGTTCAAAAAAGCGACCGCGGCGATGTTCTACCGGTTGCTGCGTTCGATGACGTCCGTGAACATTCCCGTCGATACGGGCGACTTCCGCCTCATGGACCGTAAAGTATGCGACGCGCTTACCCAAATGCGGGAACGGAGCCGTTTTATCCGCGGGATGGTGAGCTGGGCGGGCTTTAAGCAGACGTCCGTGGAGTACGTCAGGGAAGAGCGGTTCGCAGGAGAGACGAAGTATCCGCTTCGCAAAATGGTTCGCTTGTCCCTGGACGCGATCACGTCGTTCTCGACGAAGCCGCTTAAGATCGCCGGGATTCTCGGTTTCGTATTATCCGCGGTCGGATTTATTTATTTATTAGTCGTATTGTTCCAGCATTTCTTCACGAATTCGACCGAGCCGGGCTGGACTTCGTTGATCGCGATCAGCTTGTTGTTCAACGGCATTACGCTTTCTTTGCTCGGCGTGCTCGGAGAGTATATCGGCCGCATCTATGAAGAGACGAAAGGGCGCCCGCTATATCTCGTATCGGATAAAGTGAATTTTCCCGGCGAAGCGCAAGTGACCAGGCAAGCGCAACCGGTCGGCGCGGGAGCGCGAGACTGAATCGGCGATTAGCAAGAAGGAGACGACCAACGAGCGGGTTGGTCGTCTCTTGCGTGCTTGCTCCCGCATAGAACTGAACAAGAGAGCAACGCTAGGAAGAAGAAAACAAGGGATGGGATGAAACGCGATGAAAGCACCTCAAGATCAGACATTAGTCGTGATGACCCGCGGCGGTATTTCCGAGAACGAGCATCGGGGACGGATAAGCGTCGTTTCGGCTATCGATGGCCGTGAAGTATATACGGTCGGCGACGTAGATGTTCCGACTTACGTGAGATCGACGGCAAAGCCGATGCAAGCGATCGCTTCGTTAGGGGATGGAATGGCGGAGGCGTACGGCTTCGAGTCCAGGCACCTCGCGCTTATGGGAGCGTCCCATCGGGGAAGCCCTGAACAAATAGCCGTTTTAGAAGAGATATTGGCTTTAACGGGTGTGCCTGAAGACGCGCTCGCCGTAGGAGCGACGTTACCTGTCGGCAGCCGAAATCGCGATAAATACGTGGCGGCAGGCGGGCGTCCCCGGAAGTTGTTCCATACGTGCGCGGGCAAACATCTGGGTGTGCTGGCATGGAGCAAGCTGAAGGGTTGGCCTCTTGAAGGTTATATCCATCCCGATCATCCGGCGCAACGGGAAGTGCTCGGCGCGATCGCGCGCTGGACGGGCGAGGATGCCTCGCAAGTTACGGTCGGGCGCGACGGATGCGGCTTCCCGGTCGCGGCGATGCCGCTGCGGAGGCTGGCGTTCGGTTACGGGCGTCTGGCTAGTCCGGAACTGGCTTTGGCTGGAGGGGTGAGTGCAGCTGACGTAGGTGCGGCAACCGCGGTGACGCAGGCGATGAACGCGCATCCTCTGCTCGTAGAAGGGGATCGGCGATTAGCGAGCTTGTTGCTGGCGGACCCGAACGTCGTCGCCAAGAGCGGCGCGCATGGCGTGTTCACGTTCGGGCTTCGGCGCGAGCAGTTGGGCGTCGCGTTCACGGTGTCGAACGGAACGGAAATCGCGTGGCCTTACGTCGCGATGGCGCTGCTCGACAAGTTCGGCGGCGTATCGGCCGAAACGAGGCAGCGCCTCGCGGACACGTTCCCGGCCGAGTTCCTGAACGACGCGCGGGAGAAAGCGGGCAAGTGGGAAGTTATGTTGCCGTAAGACGCGGAAATCCGGCGCTCTGAAGCGATTAGAGACACCGTGTGATGTTAAATCGCCGCAACCCTGAAGTCCGACGCATTTAGAGACACCGTGTGATCTTAAAACACCGTAACTCTGAAGTCCGACACATTTAGAGACACCGTGTGATGTTAAATCGCCGTAACTTAAGTTGCAGCGCATATTGAGGCAATAATGCCCCTATTTCGTGTAACTCTGTGACTTCGATACAAATAGAGGCAATAATGCCTCTAGCTCGCGAGATTCCGTGAATTCGATGCAAATAGAGGCACACATGCCCCTATCTCGTGAAATTCTGTGACCTCGATACAAATAGAGGCAAATATGCCCCTATTGCGTGAGATTCCGTGGCTACTATGCGAATAGAGGCAAATATGCCTTTATTGCGCGAACCCCGGGTTCACCCCTCACTCTCGGTTTGTATCCCGTGCCCCACTTCGGCCCGGTATTCCGTCGGAGACAGCCCGAACCATCGGCGGAACTGCTTGGAGAAATACAGCGCATCCTGAATGCCGACGGAAGAAGCGATTTGCTCGACGGTCAGCTCCGGGCGCTCCCGGAGCAGGCGCTTCCCGTGATCGATGCGCAGCTTAGTCAAGAAAGTGATCGGAGATAGTCCGGAAATTTTCTTGAACAAGCGCGAGAGGTAGGCGCGGTTGTAGCCGAGCGTCTCCGCCATCGCTTCGATCGTGATCGGCTCGGCGTATTGAGTGGACAAGTAACCGATGACGAGCTGGACGAGCTCGTCGTTATGCGAGTCCGGCCGAATGGGCTGCTGGACGGCGTTGCCTGCGGTGGCGCCGAGCAAATCCGCGCACAGCAAATGCAGGTGCCCGGTTGCTTCCAACGAAGCGGAACCGCCGCGCGTACGAAAACATTCGAATATCGCGCGGCAACGGTCTCGTGGCGCGCGGTTCTCCCCGGTATCGATGACGGGCTGCGACGGTCCGAAGCCGGCAGCGACGACCAATTCATCGGCGTTCGCTCCCGTGAATCCGATCCAGCGATACCTCCACGGCTCGGCTTCATCCGAAACATACTCGAACAGCTGCCGAGGATGAATAAGAAAGCTAGAGCCCGCCGTTAGCTCCCCCTCGTATTCCCCGCTATGAAATCGCCCTTTGCCCGAAAGCACGTGATGCAATAAGTAGTAGTCGACGACCTTCGGTCCTATGCGATGGTTAGGCTTCGTTTGGCTCTCTCCCGCGAACAGCACCGTTAGTCCGGTCGCCTGCATGTTAACGGGATTGGATACTACGCGATACGTATAAGCCGCCGTGGTAGTCATCGGCATCGTTCACTCCTTGGTTCCGCATACGATATGCTTTTGATTGTAGCACGATTACCGCAATCCTGCCTCGCCAAAAGTCACATTTCTCCATGTATAAAGCATATCAAGCCATTGGTAAGACGTTGCGATTCCGCTATACTGATAGCAAAACTAGACGTCCAAGGAGAGATTATTTCAATGGTTCAAATATCTTCTCTTAAGCAGCGATTCATCCAGCAATTCGGCGGAGACGGCTCCGGCATTTCCGTATTTCAAGCGCCGGGTCGCGTGAATCTGATCGGCGAACACACGGATTACAACGGCGGCGCGGTGTTCCCAGCGGCGCTCACGTTCGGCACGACCTTGCTCATCGCCCCTCGGGATGACGACAAGCTCGGCTTTGCTTCGACGAATTTTCCGCAATCGAAGGTCGTATCCGCCGACGTGTCGTTCGAAGAGGACGACTGGACGAATTATCCCAAAGGCATCGTATGGGAGCTGGCGCAGCAAGGAATCGGCCTGAGCCAGGGGTATAACTTCCTGTATCACGGCGAAATTCCGAACGGCTCCGGGTTGTCCTCTTCCGCATCGGTCGAGGTCGTAACGGCATTCGCTTTGTTAACGCTGGAAGGCCAACCGACGGATACGGTGCAAATCGCTCGCTGGTCGCAGCATGCGGAGAATGAATTCGTAGGCGTCAAATGCGGCATCATGGACCAGTTCGCAGTTGCTAACGGCCGCAAAGATCATGCGATTTTACTAGACTGCGATACGTTGAAATATACGCTCGTGCCTTTCCGCTCCGGCGAATACAAGATCGTTATCGGTAATACGAACAAGCGCCGTGGTTTAGTCGACTCCAAGTACAACGAGCGCCGTTCCGAATGCGATCAAGCGGTGAGCGATCTGCAAACGGTGTTCCCGGAGCTTACGTTGCTCGGTCAATTGACGCCGTCTCAATTCAACGTGAACGACCATTTAATCAAGAACGATACGGTTCGTCGCCGCGCGCGCCACGTCATCGAGGAAATCGATCGCGTCCAGCAATCGATGGTCGTATTAAGCAAAGACGATTTGGCGGCATTCGGCGTCCTTATGAATGCATCCCACGATTCGCTCCGCGACCTTTACGAAGTAACCGGCAACGAATTGGATGCGATGGTAGCAGCGGCTCGCAAAGTTCCGGGCGTGCTCGGATCGCGGATGACGGGCGCAGGCTTCGGCGGTTGCACCGTGTCGCTCGTACATCAGGATGCGGTCGAGCGGTTCATCTCGGAAGTGGGCTCGGAGTATGAGTCCGAAACGGGATTAAAAGCCGACTTCTACGTATGCGACATCGGCGACGGAGTACGCGAAATAACGGGGGAGGCGTAAGCCATGGCGGTACTTGTAACGGGTGGCGCGGGTTATATCGGGTCGCACGCGGTTGCGGCTTTGTTGGAAAAGGGTGAGCAGGTCGTCGTAGTCGATAACCTGCAGCAAGGACACAAGGAAGCGGTGCTCGGCGGCAAGCTGTACGTCGGCGATTTACGCGACGCGGAATTCATGGCGAAAGTGTTCGCGGAGAACGACATCGACGGCGTCATCCATTTTGCGGCGAACTCGCTCGTCGGCGAGAGCATGCAGGACCCGGCCAAATATTATCACAATAACGTTTACGGCACGTTGTGCCTGCTCGAGCAGATGAATAAAGCCGGCGTAAAATCGATCGTCTTCTCTTCCACGGCGGCAACCTACGGCGAACCGGAACGCGTGCCGATCGGCGAATTCGACCGGACGCTGCCGACGAACACGTATGGGGAGACGAAGCTCGCGATGGAGCGAATGATTCGTTGGTTCGACGTCGCCCACGGCATTAAGTTCGTATCGCTGCGCTACTTCAATGCGGCCGGCGCCCATGAAGGCGGACAAATCGGCGAAGACCATAGTCCCGAGTCCCATCTCGTGCCGCTCGTGCTGCAAGTCGCGCTCGGTCAACGCCCTCATATTTCGGT
Source organism: Cohnella yongneupensis (assembly GCF_042655785.1). Taxonomy (NCBI): domain Bacteria; kingdom Bacillati; phylum Bacillota; class Bacilli; order Caryophanales; family Paenibacillaceae; genus Cohnella; species Cohnella yongneupensis. The sequence goes on along the minus strand of NZ_JBHSNC010000048.1, from coordinate 38,699 downwards.
ATTCGGCGACGATTATCCGACGGAAGACGGTTCGTGCATTCGCGATTACATTCATGTCAGCGACTTGGCGGACGCGCATCTGCTAGCGCTCGACCGGCTGCGGCAGGGCGGAGAGAGTAACATTTACAACCTTGGCAACGGGCAAGGTTATTCCGTTAAGCAAGTGATCGAGGTTTCGCGCCAAGTGACGGGGCATGCCATTCCCGCGAAGATCGAACCGCGTCGCGCGGGCGATCCGGCGACGCTCGTCGCCTCATCGGATCGGGCGAGACTTGAGCTTGGCTGGACGCCAAAGCACGATCGCTTGGAGGACATAATCGCTAGCGCGTGGCAATGGCACAGCCGGAATCCGAAAGGCTACGGCGGCCGCTAAGGAGGAACGAAATGTCGCTTACGACCGGAATGCACATCGAGAGACTAGTCTCCTTTGCGCTGAAGCATGGACTCATAGATGCTATGGACACGGAATCCGCGCGCAACGCGCTGCTCGATTTGTTCGGACTTGCGGAGCCCGAAGCCCGCTATACCGTCGAAATAGAAGCGCTACCGGATAGCCCGGTTCCGCTGCTTGAGCCTTTATTAGACGAGGCGGCCGCCAAAGGGCTGCTTCAAGATAACTTGCTGGCTTACCGCGATTTGTTCGACGCGCGTATTATGGGACTGCTTATGCCGCGACCTTCGGAGACGAACCGTCTTTTCCGTAATCTCGCCGCCGAGCGCGGGATCGCCGGCGCGACCGACTGGTTTTACCGAATGAACATCGACGTTAATTACATTCGGATGGACCGAATCCGCAAGAACGGCTATTGGAAACACGAAACTCCTTTCGGCAATATTGAAATTACGATCAATCTTTCGAAGCCGGAAAAAGACCCGAAGGAAATCGCGCTGCTCAAAACGATGCCTCAAGCCCATTACCCTAAATGCTTGCTATGCAAGGACAACGTAGGCTATGCCGGCCGGATCGATCATCCCGCGCGTCAAAACTTGCGCGTTCTGCCGATGACGTTGCAAGGCGAACCTTGGTTTTTCCAGTATTCGCCTTACGTGTACTACAACGAACATTGTATCGTTTTCAAGGGCGAGCATGAGCCGATGGTTATTTCGCCTACGACTTTCGAGCGCTTGCTTGATTTCGTCGAACAGTTCCCGCATTACTTCGTCGGATCCAATGCGGATTTGCCGATCGTAGGCGGATCGATTTTGAACCATGATCATTTCCAGGGCGGGCGCCACGTGTTTCCGATGGAGACGGCGAACGTCACCGAGTGGAGAGCATGCGCTTCGGAACCGGAAGTGCGGATCGGAATCGTAGAGTGGCCGATGTCGGTGCTGCGGCTCCGTTCGACCGATCGGAAAGCGCTAATGCGCATGGCAACGGACATCCTGGCGAAGTGGAGAAGCTACAGCGATCCGCAAGCGGACATCTTCGCGTTCAGCGAAGCCGGCGGCGATCGCGTTCCGCACAACACGATTACCCCGATCGCGCGTTGCAAGGACGACGGCACCTACGAACTGGACTTGGTGCTGCGCAACAACCGTACGAGCGACGCGCATCCGGACGGTATTTTCCACCCGCATCGGGAACTTCATCACATTAAGCGCGAAAATATCGGTCTGATCGAGGTTATGGGATTAGCCGTCCTTCCGGGACGCCTGCAGGGCGAGCTCGCGCAAATTGCCGAGTTGCTTACGGGAGCGGCAACGTATGATGCTTCGTCGCTTGAAGGCTCGGATCATCCGCTTCGCTTGCATGCCCGTTGGATCGGCGAGCTCGTCGCCAAGCACGGAACTTCGCATACCGCCGATAACGCGCAGCGCGTGCTTCAAGAAGCCGTCGGCGATAAATTCGCCGCGGTGCTGAAGGACGCAGGCGTATACAAGACGGATGCGGCGGGACGCGAGTCTTTCAAACGCTTCTTAACGGCGTCCGGTATAATTTGATACAATAGGTTGGAATCTTGTCGTAGGGGAGCGCTTGGACAAATGTCGGTAGCAACGATTAAAGTTATTCAGCACGAACAATGGGGCCGGTGCGTATCGCTGTCGAACGATAGCGTGGAATTGCTGGCAACGTTGGACTTCGGGCCGCGCATTATTCACCTGTCTTCTCAAGGCGGATCCAACTTGTTCTTGGAAGACAAGGCGGACGCATTGACGAACGAAGGCGATGCTTTCGATTCCGTCGGAGGCGGCAAATGGCATATTTACGGCGGTCACCGCCTATGGACGAGCCCGGAGCGCATACCGCGCACGACGTATCCGGACAATGAACCGGTCGAGTGGGCCCAAGCCGGAGACAGTGGAATCGTGCTGCGTCCTTCGGAAGAGCGTTGGAATCAAATCGCCAAAGAAATCGAAATCCAATTGGACGGTTCGGGAGGCGGACTTACGGTAACGCACCGGGTAACGAACAAAGGCGCTTGGCCAATCACTTTCGCGCCGTGGGCGCTGTCCGTTATGGGAGCGGGCGGCAGAGCCGTCGTGCCGATGAGCGGCACGAATACGGGCTTGCTGCCGAATCGCCGGTTTATCCTGTGGCCGTATGCCCGCTTGAACGATCCGCGGATTGTATTCACGGAATCGGAGCTCGTCGTTAACCAAGGCGAAGGACCGACACCTTATAAATTCGGCAGCGATAACGAAGCCGGATGGGCGGCGTACAGCAACCACGGCGATACGTTCATTAAACGTTATAACCCTGTCGTGGGTGGAACGTATCCGGACTTCGGCGTATCGTTCGAGCTGTACACGAACAGTCTCATGCTAGAGCTCGAGACGCTCGGCGAACTGCAAGAGGTAGAATCCGGCGCGACCGCGACGCACGTGGAGACGTGGCAGGTCGTGAAGGGCTTGGACTTGAAGCAAGGCACCGAGCAACAAGCGGTCGCGAAGCTTCAGCCTTACGTAGCCAAATAACCGATGCAAAAAAAAGAAACCTCCGACCGTTACGGTCGGAGGTTTTTTGCGAATTAAGCGCACGCGGTGGCTCTAAATGCGATTGTGGTACGTCTATCGGCGAAATAAGCACACGCGGTGGCTCTAAATGCGATTGTGGTACGTCTATCGGCGAAATAAGCACACGCGGTGTGTCTATCATCGAATTAAGCACACATGACTTTAATGCATTTGTCCTGCGCGATTTAGCCCCGCAGCTTGCCGAGCTCGGAGACGAGCGCTTCCACTTCGCTAATGCTGAAGCGGTCTTTGGAGTTAACCATATCGTAAATATCTTTAAGGTCTTCGTATTTCTCGACGGCAAAGCTGGATGCTTGCATCGCCGCGCCTGTCGCCATGCGGAGCTTCGTTTTGATCGCTTCGATCATATATTCTACGTTTTGTTGACTAGGTACGTTAAGGTCCATCTTCGTAACTTCCTCTCCGGTAAATAGGGATGCTGACATTGTATCATAGAGTGACGCGGGCCCGCCATGAAGAGGATGAACCGCTTGCCGCGCGGTAGCAATCCGCCAGCGGGAATGGTAACCTGTATTTATCTTGCAAGGATGAAGGAAGAGAGTGTTATGACCGATCGGATGACGCATGCGGCAGGGCGGGTCGACGCTGCCGGCGTCGCGGATTTCATGGGGCGGATCGGCCGCAATCATTCGTTGACCGGGCTCGCTTTCGTGTGCATAGGCACGGACCGTTCCACCGGAGACAGCTTGGGACCGATCGTAGGCACGATGCTGGAGGAACGGGGCATTAACAACGTCATCGGAACGCTGCGCGAGCCATGCGACGCGGACCGGTTGCCGCTGCTAGCCGAGAGATTCGCGATCGAAGCGGCGGAAGGTCTGATCCATATCGCGATAGACGCTTGCCTGGGTCGTCCCGAGAGCGTCGGCGCGTATCTTGTCTCAAGCGGGCCGCTCGTACCGGCGCAATCCGTAGGCAGAGGGTTTCCGCCGATCGGAGCCTACAGCATCGCGGCAATCGTAAACGCGACAAGTCCGAAGCCGTACTGGACGTTGCAGACGACGTCCTTGAATCGGGTAATCGGGATGGCTAAGGAAATCGCGGATGCCATAACGACAATCAAAACGCATTTATAAAACAAAGGATGTGCGCGATCATGTTCGTCAAAGAAACCGGGAGCGGCGTGCCGCTCGTATTGCTGCATGGATTTTGCGGAAGCCATCGTTATTGGGACGAAGTCGTGCCGATCCTCGCACAGCGTTATCGCGTCATTACGCCGGATTTGCGAGGACATGGCGATTCGGCCGCATCCGATGGCGCTTACGCCATGGAAATGCTAGCGGAGGATACGGTGCAATTATTGGATAGCCTTGGCGTAGCGAAAACGTTCCTGTTCGGTCACTCCTTGGGCGGTTATGCGACGTTGGCGTTCGCCGAACGGTACGCGCAGAGGCTCATCGGCTTCGGATTAGTCCATTCGACTTCGTATCCGGACACGGAAGAGGCCAAAGCAAACCGGGACAAAGCGGCTGACGCCATAGGCAAAGACGGCATCGAGCCGTTCGTGAACGGGCTCATTCCGAAGCTGTTCGCGCCGGAGCATCGAAGCGAGCAGAACGCGAGCGTCAAGAAGGCGCTCGAAATCGGCTACGGAACTTCGCCGCAAGGGGCGATCGGTTGCGCGTTAGGCATGCGGGACAGACCGGACCGCACGACCGTGCTCGAGACAACGGAGGTGCCGGTACTCCTTCTTGCCGGCGAGGAAGATGAAGTCATTCCCGCGGATAGAAGATTCCCGGCGTCCGGCGCCACCATAACGCCGGTTACGCTATCGAACGTGGGCCACATGGGCATGATGGAGCATCCGAAAGCATTCGCCGAAGCGATCGTATCTTTCGTTCAAGGGACGGGGAACTGAAGATGCTGGAAAGAGATTATTTGATGCGATTGATTTCGCAGGCTGCGTCGGTACTCGGCCGATCGATGGGCTTAAGGGAGCATATGAAGCAGCAAGAAGCGCTCGAGATGATCGATGAGTTCCTTAGCAAGGAGCTGCGACTTCGATCTCGGTTGGCTATGGGGTTAACGGACGAACAATTGCTGCAAATGCTGACCGTCGGCGGCGTTCCGAACGCGGAATCGGTTGCGGTAATCGCCGCTTGTCTGCAAGAGGAAGCGATTTTGCTGGCCGATCTCGGCCAAGCCGATCAAGCGATTCCGCGTTATGCGAAGGCGCTTAGATTGAATTTGTACTTGCTGCGGGAAAACGTAGAGATCGAAGGCTGGAATCTCGGAGCCCGAGCGGAGGAGTTGCTGGAGGCTCTGTCTCCTTATCGGCTCGACGTCGAGACGAAGCGTGCCATCTGGTCATGGCACGAATCGAACGCCAGCTTCGCGGACGCGGAGGATTTGTTGTACGAGTTATTCGAGGAAACGGGCGTCACTGCCCGAGAAGGCGAAGAATTTTATGCGCGGTTATCCGCCATTCCGGACGATGGCTTAATTGCCGGGGGCATGCCGCGGAACGAATTAGAGGAAGGGCGCAGGCAATGGCAGGCGCTGGTGAAGGAGAATATCGGATGAATGACATAAAGACGAGCGCAAGCCGTACTCGTTCGGCGGAATGGGAAGACTTCCTGGACGAGCTTGTTTCCGAAGGCAAGCTGTTGCAGGCTTCGTTCAGCGGTCCGCGCGACAAAAGCCTCGAACGATCCCGCAAGCTGACGGTTCGCCCGATCAAGCTGAAGAACGGCTTGTTTTATCAATTCGAAAGTCAGTTGAACAACAAGGCGTATCACGATAACGTCCCCGCGGAGCGCCTTAAGGAGCAACTCCAAGCCGCTATGTCGCAGTATAAGCAAGCGTTGATCAAGACGCCGGATGCCGACGTTCAAGTGCTCGCGAACAAGAAGGGGGCATTGTCCCTTCTCGCTAACAAACCAACGGCAAAGGCGACGGAAGGGCCCCTCGCGCATAACCGCAGCAAATCTTACGTCATTCCGGATGGCGAACCGGTCGCGTTCCTGATTGCCCTGGGCGTCATGACGCAGGACGGCAAAGTCGTTAAAGCCAAGTACGATAAGTTTCGGCAGATCAACCGGTTTCTCGAAATGGTGTCCGACGTAATCCCGGAATTGCCTAAGGGCAAGGAGCTAACGATCGTCGATTTCGGCTGCGGCAAGTCGTATTTAACGTTCGCGCTGTACTACCTCTTGGCGATCAAGGAGCAGTTGCCCGTTCGCATCATAGGTCTGGACCTGAAAGAAGACGTAATCGCGGATTGCGCCAAACTAGCCGAACGTCTTCAATGGGACAAGCTTGCGTTCTCCGTGGGCGATATTTCGAAGTACGAAGGGTTGGACAGCGTAGACATGGTCGTGACGCTTCATGCTTGCGACACTGCAACCGATGCCGCGCTGCTTAAAGCGATCGGCTGGAACGCGAGCGTAATTTTATCCGTGCCTTGTTGCCAGCATGAGTTGTTCCGCCAGTTGTCTCAGCCGCTGCTGAAGCCGCTCTTGAAGCACGGCATTCTCAAAGAGCGGTTCGCCGCGCTCGTTACCGATGCCGTCCGCGCGAACCTCTTGGAAGTCGCCGGGTATCGTACCCAGTTGCTTGAATTCATCGACATGGAGCATACGCCTAAAAACATCCTCATCCGAGCGGTCAAAGGTCGTAAAACGGATTCCGCGGAATCGATTCAAGAATATAGAGCATTTAAAGAATTATTGGGAATAACCCCTTTCATGGAAGAGTTATTGAAATAAATAAGGCTATTGATCCATACAACAAGGCGAAAAGTCCCGAAAAAACGATAAAATTCGCATAAATTAATGGCTAAAACTGGAATCTACGCTGTCGCAATATAGCGCGATATGGTAAAATTGGGCTTGTATTCACATTACGGTTGATGGAAGAGTGAATGCCTTGGCGTTTATTAGGCCCGACTTTATTTTATTCGCGTTTTTGTTTTGCCTATTCGTCGGCGTTATCGCGTTTAATCGTATTACGTCGACGCACAAAGTATATTTGGCCTTCCATTTTATTATGATGATGTGGCCGCTCGGCCAATTTTCCGTCAGAATGACGGATATTCCCGAGTATCAGCTTTTCTTTATCAATATGTCCTTCGTCGCGATGGGCATGCTCGGACCCGGCTGGTTGGTTTTCGTGTTTTTCCTGACAGGAAGAGGCTCTCAGTTGAAGCCTAGCAAGTTGTTGCTCTACATTTCCCCTTCGATCTTATGCATTATCGTTTCCATGTGGAATCCGGACCATATTTTCATGTCGCCGGTGAGCGGCAGCTATCTGGAACGAATGTACGGACCGATGTTCTGGTTGTTAGTCCTCGTGCAGTTCGCCTATTTCTTTACCGCGCTCATGAATATGTTCCAGGCGATGAAGGCTGTGACCGCGGTCTATCAGCGCAAGCAGCTGGCTTTGGCGCTGATCGGGATGTTCGTGCTCACGGGCTTCGGCTTGCTCGACGTGCTCGTCAATGTGCTTCTAGATCGTTGGTTGCCCGTCGTGCCGGGGTTGACGGCATCCGGTATTTTGCTGTCGGATTTGTGCTTCGTCATCGCGATTTACCGTTTCGGCATGCTCGATCTTCTCAGCATGGCGCAGCGGGATTTAATCGAACATATGACGACGGGCATTATCGTAATCGACGACAACTGCAAAGTGCTCGAAATCAATCGGGGCGTATCTCCGTTCGTCCAGACATCCAAAGGCGAAGTGTTCGAGATGGACAAGTTTCTGTCGCCGATGCAAACGCAAGGCGAAGTATACGAATTTCTGTATCGCTATAACCATCATCCATACGAAAGAATTCAAATGGAATATGCGATCCAGGACGCTGCCGGCAGGCACGTGTCGATTCAAATTTCGCCGATATTGGACGAGCGCAAGTCGTTGCTCGGACGCATGATTACGTTCCACGACGTTTCGGAGCTACGCAAGCTAGTCGATGAGATGAACCGCAAGAACGAGGCGCTGCACGAGCGGAACTTGGAGCTGATCACGATTCAAGAGGAGCTGTTCCGGGTCAATACGAAGCTGGAGCAGATGGCGATTACGGACGTTCTTACGGGATGCTATAACCGAAGGTATTTATTGCAGCAGATGGAGCACGAAGTACTGCTCAACGTTCGTTATCAAATCCCGTTCTCGGTATTTTTGTTCGATATCGATTTCTTCAAGCAAATCAACGATCGCCATGGGCATTTGGTCGGTGACGAAGTGCTCCGAAGCATCGCCGATATTGTACGCTCGAAGCTTCGCAGGACGGATATATTGGCTAGATATGGCGGCGAAGAGTTCACGGTCTATTTGCCGCATACGAATCGCGAACAGGCGGAGCTTTTGGCCGACCGGATCATGCATGCGGTAAGCTCGAACATAGTTATGGCTGGAGATGAGCAGGTACAAGTGACGATCAGCATGGGCGTCGTCTCCGAATATAGCGAAGAAGTCAGTATCGAAGACCCGAAAGAGTACTTACGAGATCTGTTCAGTCGGGTGGACGCGGCACTGTACAAAGCCAAAAACGAAGGTCGAAATCGCGTAGTAACTGCCTATTAATACCAGCGCGAAAAATAGCGTTTTTTTAGAAATAATAGTTACTTAGGTCTCGCAATTGTGTTACAATCATTTCCAAGATATAAGCGATAGAAGTGGCTACGATAATGGCAAACTTGCTGAAAGGCAAGGACGCAAAGCTACAGGGTCTAATGTTCGCGAGAACGATGACAGCCTGGCTGCCGATGAGTCCCGTACGCGGGGATTATTAGGTATATCAGGCAGCTTCCCTTACGGAGGCCGCCTTTTTTTTAGATCGAAACGAGATTCTGCGGAATCGGAGAGGTGGTTAGCGGATGTCTCAAGCTGAAAATTCGAAACCGGTAGCAGCGGATGATAGAGATCTTCTGCCCTTAAACGTACTGTTACACTGCCGGACCGTCGTAGAGAGCGCGAACGTCGTCACGACGGGCGTAATGACTCACGTCGAAGGCGAGCTGTTCGAAGTCGAATTGCACGATTTCGAACAATTCGAATTGGGCGAGACGGTTAAGATTACCGTTTATTCTCCAGCAGGATTGCAGTCCATCCAGTCCATCGTATTCGCAAAATACGAAGGCGCGATCGCGCTGCTCCAACCGCCGAATTTGCAAAAGCGATTCAAGGAAAGACGCGAGCATCCGCGCATCTCGATTAACGGCAACGCGCAAGTGTTTAGCGCCGTAGCGGAGACGGGCGAGGAAATTCGGTTGGAACAACCGCTAGAGCTCACGGTTCATGACATCAGCCTTTCCGGTATCGGATTCTCGGGACCGGATGCAACTCAAATTAACCGCAACATGAAGCTTAAGGCGATTGTGGAAATCGGCTTCGGCTTCAGCTGCGAGCTAGAAATCATTCGTCGCGAGAGACAGGAAGACAAAGTGCTTCTCGGGGCGAAAATGCACGTTATAGAGCCGGATATGATGCGTCCGCTCAGGGCGATGATCTTGCGGCATCAAGTGGAAAAGCATGCGGAGCTTCGCCGGGAATCTCAGAAAAAACGGTTCATTAAGTGACGAACGGTCGATTGGCATCGCTATAATAAGGAACGAAAGGCCCCTAGCGGGCCTTTTTTTAATTGATTGCGCACCTTAACCTAGAGGAATAACGTCTATTCTTAAGACTAGAGAGCAAGGTTACTCGGAGGGATAGCGTGAGAAAGTCGCGTTTGGAGGACGGAATACGGGGACTGCAGCGGCTAGCCGCGCCCCTTGGATTCGGGTTCGTCGTTATTACGCTCGGCTGGGCGGCTTATCGGTCAGGGTTATTTTTCGATAGCGATCTTTACGGTCTCGCGCGAATGCTATTCATCGGCGGGTTATTGTGGGCCTTGTTCGTACCGATCAGGGGAAGAACGTTGGACGTTATGCCGGGGATGATTTTCCCGCTTAGTTTATCCGCGCTATATGCCTTAACGCTGCTGGCTAATCCGGTTTCCGTTCAAGGATCGACGGACGCCGCGCTTCGCTGGTTAGCTTATGCGTGCTGGGCAATGCTGCTGGCGGCGATCTGGCGCAAGGAAAGCAACCGTCAATGGGGCAAGGCGGCTATTCAAGCGACGGGTGTATTCGTGCTTGTCAGCGGTTGGTTAGGCTGGTTCGGCGCGTACGCGCATCCCGAAATCGTGCTCAGGTTCAACGATCCCGAGCTTTCGGCTACGGGAACGCGGCTCGCGGGCTTCTTTCAATATCCGAACGCGTACGGCGCCCTATTGGCGACGTTCCTGCTCATGCAGCTGCAAGCTTGGACCGCCGTTGACAGTAAGCGTTGGCAAAGCCGGCTTGCCGCTTGGACTGCCGTTTTTTATGGCGGGGCCTTACTGCTAACCGAGTCGCGAGGCGCGTATGCCGCGTTGGTGCTCGGACTTGCGATAGCATTCGGGAGCGCGAAGGCTGGCAGCCGGGTCAAATGGGTGCTTGCCGTAAGCATGACCGCCGCGGGCTCCACGCTGCTGGCGCTTCTCGCGTGGCACTGGATGCCGTCGGCGGAAGGCGGGGGAGCACATCCATCCTGTGCAGGAATGGTCGGGGTAACGGTATGCGGTTTATTAGGCGGAGCAGCGTTCGCACGCGTACGCGGAAGGCTTACAGCCGGTGAAGGAAAGGCTGCCAAAGGACCATTGCCGAGATGGCTTCCATGGGCGACATCGCTGATCGGAGCCGCTGCTTTATGCTGGCTTTGGATAAGCTCGGAAGGCGAACGGCTGTCCGGCCATTTCCAGACGGCTGCGTCTCGCTGGTTGTTCTATAAGGACGCGTGGGGGATGTTTTTGGATCGGCCGTGGTTGGGTTTTGGCGGGGATAGCTGGCGCGAAATGCTTGGCTTGTATCAGAGCGAGCCTTACGTCGGAAACGAAGTCCATAGCGGCTATCTATCGTTGATACTGGACACTGGCATCGTTGGCTTGGCGTTAATGCTCGTCATGTTCGGGTTTGGTGTGCGAACGTTATGGCGCAAAGAGAAGGCGGCGATCGCGCCGGCTGCTTTATTGCTTGTCCATGCGCTGATCGATTTCGATTGGTCCTATGCGTTCGTCTGGTTATTGTTGATCGCATGGTTTCAAGTTCATGCGGGTGGCAGGGGGAATGCGAGAGATGCGGGAGCTGTGGGCCATTCGATAGATGCGAGCCATACGTGGAGTACAGCCGGTGTGTTGGTGCCAAGGAAGATGCGCAGCCCCGGCGTCTGGACTCGGCGCCTAGGCTGCGCATGCTTGCCCGCGCTGCTGGCCGCAGGCGCGGCGGCAGGGCTGTGGGCGGCGTCGCGATCGGACGCCGCCGCCACCGCGTACGGCAATGCCGCGATCGCGGCATCGCCGGAAGCACGCGCCGCGCATCTGCGCGCGGCGCTTGAAGCGAATCCGGCCTATGCCGGGATTCGCCTGGGGCTCGCGCCGCTCCTGCCGTTGCGGGAGCGGGCGAGCCTGCTGGCGGCGGGACTGCGGTATGAGCCGCAGTCCGCGCCGCTGCACTTGCAGCTCGGCATAGCTTATGCCGAGCTGGGAGACGTCGCGCAAGCAAGCGATAGCTTGCGCGAGGCGGTGCGGCTGGATCGTTTCAGCCGCGAAGGGCAGACCGCCGCGCTCGCGGCGATGGCGAACCTGGCGGCATTCCGCCAGGAAGCCGGCGACGCTAACGCGGCCAACGAAGCCGCGGCCGCCGGGGCGGCGTTCTACGCGCGCTATCGCGAGCTCGCCCGGCAAGTCGCCGCAATGAAGCATCCGGCGAACGACCGGCAATTCGCGCTCACGATCGCCGCGAATTTTCATGCCGCCAGATGCCTGCTGATTTTGAACAGACGCGATGAAGCCGACGTGTTGCTCCGAGAAATCGTCCGCCTCGACGACGGCGACTGGCGGGAGAGGGCGCTTAAGCTTTTGGACGAATAAATGGATGGGCGGATAGGAGATTGTCCGTAGTGGCTTGTCGCTGAATCACATACATTGAAGCAAATAGCGACAAGGAGTGATTCCATGGCCGTCAAACGTCCAAAGCCGCCCATGCCCGATTCCGGCAAATCCCGAATCGTCCGACCGGCTTTTTCGCTCGTTTGTCCAGAGGCGGCACGCTTGTCTCGACCGCGGATTTCGACCGCTTCGGCGTTGCCCGGTTTAATAATATCGGAACGTTAACGACGATCTCGTATACGCTTCGCCTGTTCAGCCCGGCGGGCGTGTTGTTCCGTACGCGGACGATTCCGGCCGGCGTCGAAACGTTCGCGATCATCGGCTAATCGGCTAAACAACGGCAAGAAGGCATCCCTACAAATGTAGGGATGCCTTCTTTACATACGTGAGTCAATTATTTGCTCCAAAGCCTTTTCAGAATGACTGCAGCTTCAGCGCGAGTGAGGAAGCCTTGCGGCTCGAGCTTGCCGTTCGTACCTTGAACGATGCCGGCGCCTACGAGCGCGCTCACGCTATCTCGTGCGTACGGCGATACGGATGCCGCGTCGCTGAATGCTGCCAGCGAATCTGCAACCGGCAATGTTTTGCCGGCGGCTTTCGCTGCGCGTGCTGCGATTACCATCATATCCTGACGAGAAATTTTGCTGTCAGGTAGGAACAGGTTGTCGCCAGTGCCTTGGATAATGCCGAGTTGCTTAGCGATTCGAACCGCGTCGTAATAGTAGTCCGAATCGTTCACATCGTCGAACATCGTTGCCGCTTCATCCGTGCCGCGTAGCTCTAATGCGCGAACGAGCAACAAGAGGAAGTCGGCTCTCTTGATGGAAGCGTTAGGAGCGTAAGTCGTTGCGGAAGTGCCGTTAATGATGCCGTGTGCGGCCATCGCTTCGATCGCTTTTTGTGCCCATGGCACGGAAGCAAGATCTTCAAACGTTTTCACGACGTATGCGACCGCATAGTTGCTGAAGTGCGTCGTTTTGAATTGAACCGTACCGGTCTTCGCATCGTAATGAGCGTTCGTTACCGGAGTAGCTTTGCCATTCCCGTCAATGTACCAAATGACGATATTATCGGGATTGTTCAGTTCCTCCGCCGTCGGCGTGTACGGTACGGATACCGTTACCGGTGCGCTCGGATTGTTCCAAGCGATAACTTTGCCGCCAACCATCGCTTCGAGGTTAAGAACCGGACGGTCGCCGATTTGTTCGCGGATCGCATCGCTAAGCCCTGTCGTAGGGGTATCGGATAAGCGAATTGTCACTTTGTCGGAAGTTCCGACGTCCGTATTAGAGAGCATGTTGCCCGGAAGATCGATCGTGCCGTTCTCCGTCTTGATCGAGAGTACGGTTGAATTCGAATCCTTCAGGTTAGCAACCGGAATTTGTACTCCGTAAGCCGTTGCGCCTGCCTGGGCAGGAACCTCTAAAGTAACTTGCTTTTTGCCGTCTGCATTTGCAGGGGCTTGTTGCAACGCCGACGTCAGCATGTCTTTCGATACGTTAGCGGTAGAGACGCCATTCTCCGTTGTGACGACTGTCTTAATGGTCACTTGGCCTTCTTTCGTCTCTATCGTGGTTCCGCCAACGATTGGCGTTGCATCGCCACCACCGCCACCGCTAGTCGACCCTGCGGCCGCAAGCTGCAACGTACCGATCTTGAATAGATCCTGATAAGCCGTTCCGGTAGCGTCATTCCAAGCGAACGCGCCAATGCGCACACCGGCTTTCGCGTCGTTTACCTGAACGTCAAAGCCCATCTGAGTGCCAACCGCAGGCGTAATCTGAATAAACGGAATCTTCATCTCGACAGTGTAGGTGTACGTTGCCTCGTTAACGGATGTCGCTGAGGTCACCGTTGTCGATTTGCCCTGATTGTCCGTCATGCCCGCGTCTACCGACGCAAAGCCGTCATACCGAACGCGGTAATGCCCGGAAGCGTTCGAGTACATGGCGGTGGAGCCGTTCGTCAGGTCTACAACCACTTCGACTGAATCCTGCTCCCAAGGGTTTGCGTTCCCTTTGTCCAACGGTTCGGACGGATCTTTGGTCACCTGCGCGAATACGTACAGGTTCGCGTCGTCCCACAACATGCGAGCGGTAGCTGCCGGCATAATTGTGCCTGCTTTCGTGTTACCTGCCTGCGTAACATCGATTGCGATTGGCGATGTTGTATTCCAAATGTCGTCCATCGTACCGTCGACGTTCGGCGTTCCCTTCGCGGCTGTTGAGGTTTTGCCCCCAGCAGGCTTTGTCGGAGCGTGGTAATTCGCAAGGTATCCGACCGGGTCAATCACGGCGTTAAACGAGTCTTTCGGGTACAGTTTGCCGTCGAACAGCAACGGGCTACCGGAAGCCAACCAGCTTGCGGTGTCTGTCAGCCCCCAGAATGTGATGCGCTGAACCGTATCCTTGAAGGCGGGATCGGTATAAACTTGCATCAACCGCGCGTACTGTGCGGCTTGGGCTGTTTTCTGATCCGCAGTCTGCGTTCCGCCCGTGCCAGCGGAGATGTCTAACTCGCTGATAGAGACTTTGACGCCAATATCCTTGAACATCTGGATCGTTTTGCGCGTATTGCTAGGGTTGGTGCCGAGGCCGTTATGCTCTTGCAAGCCGACTCCCTGAATGAGCTGCTTGCCAGGGTGACCCACAGCCCAACGGTCATTGACGTCTTTCACCATGTCGCGAACTGCCGCGGCCTTGTTCTGATCGTCCATGCTATAGTCGTTGTAGTACAACAGGACGTCGTAATTCGGCTCCGCTGCACGGGCGTCCTTGAACGCCTGTTCGACGTAGTTCGCGTCCGTCGCCTTCAGCCATGGGGTGGCTTTCAAATAGCTATGCCAGTCGTTCTTCGGCAGACTGCTATCGCGAACGGTGCCCCCGAACGCTTCGTTGACGACGTCCCACGAGATGATGTTCTGCGTGCTCGCGTTGAACTTGGTGTCAAAATGCGTGAGAACCGCATTGATATAGTCGTTCATGTTCGTATACGCCTGAGCCGCGGTCAGTCCTGGGTTGGACGGAGTCGGGTCGGAGTCGGAGATCTTAGCGTTGTTCAGCCACGGAATCGACTGGCTTTCCCAGACGAGCGTATGCCCATGTATTTTTAGGCCGTTGTCGATCGCGCTCTGGAGCTCCGTGTCCGCTTCGTTAAAGTCCAGATCCGCGACGTTATGCGTAGAGGCGCTTGTACCTTTTAGTGAGTCTGGCTTCGTCGCGTTTTCAGGCGTCACAACGCCGAACTGGGCTTTCAGGACGGACAAGATTGGGTCTTGCATGTAATTTGGGCCGAAGATGCTGCCCATCAAATAACCCGTGTAACGCGGAGTATTCTTAATGCTTGGCAAAGTGAGTACATCCGGGTTAAAGGTTGGTGTTGTTGCACCACTAATACTATTAACAGGAGTTAATGTAGCATCCCCGCTGCTTATAAATCCGCCCGTCGTTTGGTTTTCAAAGTTAGCCGTGTAAACGACAGCATCGTTTGCGTCTCTAACAACAAAGTTGTCGATGTAGTAAGTTATATTCTTAGCATCCGTAGCTCCGCTATCACCGGTTTTAACAAACTGAATATAGGAGCCGCTTGTGGCCGTATAAGTATACGTCTCTGAATAGGAAGTCCAAGCTGGGCTTGCCGCGCTTAAAGCTCCTGTGTTTTTAATCCAGTTGTAGCCGCTAGTTTGTAGAACAATGCCTGCCACATCTTGGTCGGGTGTGTATACGTCATATGAGAAGGTGTAGGCTTTGCCGACCTCCAGGTTCAAGCCGCCTGCCCCTGTGGCTATTTGCGCGCCATCCCACTGGTGCCCGCCTGTGGTTTGAACCTTTAAGAAATAACCAGGTAATCCGGCAGTCAAAGTAGCATCCCCGCTGCTTATAAATCCGCCCGTCGTTTGGTTGTCAAAGTTAGCCGTGTAAACGACAGCATCGCTTGCGTCTTTAACAACAAAGTTGTCGATGTAGTAAGTTATATTCTTTACATCCGTATTTCCTTGATCACCGGTTTTAACAAACTGAATATAGGAGCCGCTTGTGGCCGTATAAGTATATGTCTCTGAATAGGAAGTCCAAGCTGGGCTTGCCGCGCTTAAAGTTCCCGTATTTTTAATCCAGTTGTAGCCGCTAGTTTGTAGAACAATGCCGGCGACGTCTTTGTCAGGTGTGTATACGTCATAGGAGAAGGTGTAGGCTTTGCCGACCTCCAGGTTCAAGCCGCCTGCCCCTGTGGCTATTTGCGCGCCATCCCACTGGTGCCCGCCTGTGGTTTGAACTTTTAAAGCATAAGTTCCGTTCGTACTGGCCGCGCTTGCCTTTTGCGCGATCCCAAACTGCGGCAAAAACAATGCAACCGCAAACACTATCATCAAAAGCTGTTTCAACCGTTTGTTCATCGTGTTACTTCCCCTCCAAAAATATAATAAAGCCTCTCGGCATTAGCCGAGGCTTGCGGAACAAAGGGTATCGGCGCAACGACCAGCAATAGGCTGCAAAGCAGCGCCAAAATCCTTTTTGGACATGTTGGATCCCCCTTAAAAAAGTGTCATCCCATCGGTAAGGCGCTTACACCGGTAAACTAGAAAAGATTCCTCCTTCCATAACCTTCATACTAACGCGAGTTTGAAAGCGCTAACACCGAGCAAACTATAGAATATGCTATAGAAAATAAAGTTTTTTTGGGATACGCTTTCATGCTTGGACAAGGCGTGACATAAAAGAAGATGAAGCGATATTTTTCGCCTCATCCGTTAGAAAAGTATTTTACAAACGCTCTACCCCCCGAAAGCCGCCCGGAACGCGTACCGCAGACGCTCGAGGTCGACGTTCCATAATTGCGCGATTTCTTCGCTCACGTGTTCGTCCCACCAGTCGGCGAGCGCCTTGCGGTTGCTGCGATGTTCCGCGATCCACAGCAGGTTGCCGATCACTTTGCGCACGTACAGTTCCTCGGCTTGCGCGACTAGCGGGGCGGGGATATGCTGTTTCAATCGTTTGACTGTCCGGTACAACTCGTTGCCGCATGCCCTGCGAATGCTTCGCGGGGACGGAAGCGGGGAGGTATGCTTCTCTTGGTGCATTTTCACGCGTGCATCACCATGCCTCTCTTTCGATACCCTATGCGAGGGCGAAGGGAGGCGTCACCGGGATGGGCGATAGACCAACGGAGGAGGCATAACAAAAAGAACGCCCATAATAGAGCGTTCTTCGAAGTTCGGACAAGCTGGATTAAACTACGTTCAAGTAACCGATCATCGGCGCGCCCGAGTTTTGCTCGGAGTGTGTCGTGCAAATGATCATGTAGGTGCCCGCGACTTTAGGCGTGAACCGCACGATCGTCGTTTTGCCTTTGTTCACCGTGCCGGAAATGCCGAGGCCTTCGATGACGAACGGATGCGATTGGCCGTTGATGCCCGAGATGCGGAGCTCGACCGGTTGGTTGCGATTGACCGTGATGGAGCCCGGATCGAAGCGATAGGACTCCAGCGTCTGTCCGCTGTCCGACTTCGACGTGAATTCGCCCGTAACCAAGTGGAACACTTGCACGTCGCTCGATGTCGAAGACGCGACGCTAGGACTCCGTGACTGCTGCCAACCGATGTAAGCCCCCGCTAAAATAACGACGAGCGCCAAAATTCCGTAAAACTGAAGCTTTTTTCGATCAAGCAATACGATTTTGCTCATGCCGCTCTCTCCTCTTCAACTTTGTCCACCTACCGAATGTGTATGCGCTAGCCCGTCCCGACATGACAAGCCCGTCTTAACTTTTAGACAAGTCGTTAACTGGAAGAAGCGACCTGCACTGTGCTAGAATAGTAACGGTCATTATGGTAGAGAAAGCGGGTATCGGCGATGATGGACACGTTGCATCAATGGGTGGATCAACTGCTCATATGGATCGAGGATTTAGGTTATTGGGGTATCATCATCGGTCTTGCTATCGAGGTCATTCCGAGCGAAATCGTACTTGCTTACGCGGGGTATCTCGTGTTCAAGGGAGAGATCTCGTTCCCCATTGCCGTCATTTGCGGCGTCATCGGCGCGATTTTGCAACAATGGCTGCTTTACGCGATCGGACGGTTCGGCGGTCGGCCGTTCCTCGATAAGTTCGGCAAGTTTCTGCATTTGAAGCCGAAGCATATCGATATCGCGGAGCGTTGGTTCGAGAAGTACGGGACGATTATCGTCTTTACGGGACGGTTCGTGCCGGTCATGCGGCAGGTCGTATCGATCCCGGCGGGCATGGCGCGAATGAACTTGAAATTGTTCACGCTGCTTACGGTATTGGCTTCGATTCCATGGTCGATCCTGTTCGTATGGTTAGGAAAGTCGCTCGGGGACAATTGGGAAAATATCGACGACAAAGCTTCGAAGTACGTTCAGCCGATCATTTTGATCGCGCTGGCGCTGTTGATCGCTTATTTCATTTATCAATACTTGCGCAAGCGGGGCAAAAATATTTAAAGGGAGATGGGCAGGATGAGTCAGCAACTAAGCAATTACTTGAGAAAAGGAATTTCGCCGAAGCAATTCGTCGACGGCATGGCCAAAAATCAAGAGGCGTTCCGTTCCTGGCAATCTAAATTCGAGTGGAACGACGCGGATCTCGAATATTTCTTCGAATCGCAAAACAATCGCGACGACCTTCGCTGCATGATCATCGCGGCCGAATGGTGCGGCGACGTCGTGCGCAACGTACCGGTCGTATTCACGGCGATGGAGAAAGCTGGCATTCCTACCGAAGTGTTCATCATGGAGGAGCATCTTGAATTGGTCGATCAGTTTCTGGTCATGGGAGGACGCTCCATTCCGGTCGTTCTGATCACGGACACGGGCGGGCATTTGCTAGGCAAATGGGGTCCTCGTCCGACCTACATTCAGGAGCCGATGGTAGCGTTCAAACGTGATAACCCGGACCGCGAAGCGGCGGACTATCAGGAGAAGCTCGCGGCGGCCCGTCAAGAGATCATGGCGCGCTACGGCGAAGGCACCGGCTATCAGACGCTTATTCTGGAAGAACTGCGCGATATTTTGTCCGGCGTATAAGGTGGGAACGTAGATGCTGACATTTCATACTTACAGTCTTGGCGCGCTCGAGACTAATGCCTACGTCGTCGTGAACGCGGAGCGAACGCATGCCGTCGTTATCGATCCGGGTACGGCTGACGGCGCGCTTATGCGCAAGCTGGACGGACTTAAGGTCGAGGCGATCCTGCTTACGCATGCGCACTTCGATCATATCGGGGGCGTAGACGCGCTTCGCAAACGATACGGATGTCCGGTATACATTCATTCGCTGGAAAAGGACTGGCTGACGGACGCGAGCAAGAACGGATCGCTTCGCTGGGCGCAAGTGACGCCGCCGATTACGACGGATCCGGCGGAGCATTACGTGACGGATGGCCAATCGCTAACGTTCTGCGGCGAGACGTTCAAGGTGCTGCATACGCCAGGGCATTCCCCCGGCAGCGTAGGTTACCTCGTCGGCGACTTGCTGTTCGCGGGCGACGCGCTGTTCCGCCGTTCCGTCGGGCGTACGGATTTGCCGGGCGGCAATCAGGATCAGCTATTCCGCGCCATTCGCGAGAAGCTGTATACGTTGCCCGAGTCGGTTATCGTATTGCCGGGGCATGGGCCGGACACGACGATCGGAGAAGAGAAGAGCGGCAACCCGTTCGTCAGATAAAGACGACCGAAATCGTTTAATGTAAAAATAAGGGCTTTACACTAGTTCCAGTATTTGATATATTGAGCGTGACCAAGCCATTATAGGCTGTATGTTCGCTGCGAAGAACGCAGGCGAAGGAGAAGTCTCCTACGCCTGCGTTTTTTTCGCGTTGATCCAAGACGAGGTGATGAGGGTGAATCGGCGGAAGCAATTGGCGATCAGTTTATGCGCCGCGGTAATGTCGGGGCTGCTCGTCTACGGCGTATACCTGCTGCAGTTGAAGCAGATCAAGCTGGAAGAGACCGTTAAGGTCGTCGTTCCGAAGCGTTTCGTGCCGGTCGGCACGATTTTGACGGCGGACGACTTGAAGACGATTTCGCTGCCGCGAGGAGCGGTGGGCGCGCAGACGGTAACGTCCGTCGCGGAAGCGGTCGGAATGGAAGCGGCGGTACCGCTTGGCGGGGAAGAGCCGCTGCTTAGTTGGAAGCTGGACAAGTATAGACTGCTTCCGCAGGCGGACGAAGCGACGTTCCAAATTCCGCGAGCGTACGTGAAGTCGATCTCGAACGGGATCCGTGCGGGCGACGAAGTGTTGGTGTATCTCTCGGGCGAATCGGAGCTCGCCCCTTCGCATCGGTTGTTCGAAGGGGAAATCGTCGTGGCTGCGGTTAAAACGGCGGCGAATCTGGAAATCGACGATCCCAAAAACCCGAATCTGCTGTCTATGGCGCAAGGGGATAAGGAAAGCATGTATGCTTCGCGGCGCGACGCTAACGGAGCGATCGATTCGATTAACTTGAATTTGACGGAGTCGGAGTGGCTTACGCTGGATACCGTCTGCAAAGGAGGGACCGCTAAGCTGATCATCGCGTTTCAAGCTTCATCCATAGGGGAGAAGGGGGAAGGATCATGACGGGCAGATTGGCTGCGTTCGCAGGGTCTACGCCGAACATCGGGACGTCGCTGACGGCGATCGGAACGGCGTACCGGATCGCGGCAACTACGGGGCTTCGCGTCGGTTACTTATGTTTGAACTTGAAGAGCGCCAAGACGCATTTATATTTGGGCGTGGACAAGCCCGAGGTGACGCTCGAGGGAGTTAGGCCGGAGCTAAGGGCACGCACGTTGACTGGCGAGAAGCTGCGGCAATACGCATTTCGATCCCCTAAGCTTGGCGGATTGCACGTTTTGTTCGGCAACATGGCGAGAGAGCAGGCGGAGTATTACGAGCCGGAGGATATGAACCAATTGCTTGCGGCGGCGAGAGATGCCTATGATTTGACAATCGCAGACGTAAGCGCGTATTGGGACAACGCAGCGACGATATGCGCGATGCGCGAGGCGGACGACAAGTTTCTGGTGACGACCGATCGCCTCAGCCATTTCCAAGAGGACGTCCATCGCTGGACAGGACAGGTGGGCTCGATGTTCGGGATCGTGCCCGAGCAATTCGATTTGGTATTGCTGCATGGAAACGAACGAATGTCGGGAGGATATCGCATGAGAGAGATTCGCAAAGAAACCGGATGCATCGCGTTTACCGAGATGAAGCTTGTCGAAAGCGTTCATCTGCAGCTGGATAGCGGCCGATTGGACGAATGGTTGAACGAGCAGGAGCGGAACGCGGCTTCCTTCGATCCGGTGGCGGATACGTTGCTGCACCGCATGAACTGGACGGAACGGCTGCAAAAGACCGAGCGTCCCTGGCTGCGCAGACTTATGCTGCATAGGCGGACGAGGAAATGAGCGGATCGACGGCGCCGAAGCGGTTCTCGCCTTCTGCCTATGCCGCCGATTTGCAGAGCGGGACGCTTGCTTCGGGAGAGCATATAAGCGGGACGCAACGCGACGGCGCATCCGATCTTCGCGCGTACGCGGAAGAAGTCCGGCACATGCTGGCAACGCCACGGGGACATAGCGAAGAAGAGCGAAGGCAATATACCGAGAAGCTGAATCGCGCGGTTATCGGGTTCCCGCAAGAGCGGGCCGAGATGCTGGCGATTATATCGGACTGGATTATCAAGAAGCGGTTGCAGCATGTGCCGATCGTTCAATCGCAGTACATGTCTCTAGCGGAGGCGATGTTCGCGGAGGTGATCGGGCTCAACGTGCTCGAGCTAGTGTTGCGCAATCGGGAAGGGCTGGAGGAAGTACAGGTCGTAGGAACCCGTATTTTCGAGGTGCGGGATGGACGCGCGACGGCTTCGCCTTATCGGTTCGA
This sequence comes from Cohnella yongneupensis, assembly GCF_042655785.1. Taxonomy (NCBI): domain Bacteria; kingdom Bacillati; phylum Bacillota; class Bacilli; order Caryophanales; family Paenibacillaceae; genus Cohnella; species Cohnella yongneupensis. The sequence goes on along the minus strand of NZ_JBHSNC010000048.1, from coordinate 16,926 downwards.
GCACGTAGTCGACGTCGAACGCATCCAGCAAAATCTAGTGTTGTTCAATAACGACCGAATCAATCCGCGCAAAAGATGGGCGGAAGTGCTGCTGCAGGACGGCTCGCGGGTAACGCTTACGGGCTTCGGATTTACGGCGCAGCCAACGCTGACGATCCGCATGTACACGGTTAAGCGATTCGGGCTGGAGACGTTATGTCGGCCAGAATACCGAACGATCGACGATAACGTAAGGCAAATGTTACTGGCGATCGTTCGTTGCCGATTCAATATGGTCATTATCGGGGCGACGAATACAGGGAAAACCCATCTGATCAAAGCGCTTATCGGCGCCATGCCCGACGAGGAGCGCCTCGTTACGATCGAAAGCCGGTTCGAGCTTATGCTGTCGCGGGACTTCCCGGACAAGAACGTCGTGGAATACGAGTCGGAAGAAGACGATCCGCAGCACGGGCCAAGGCAAGCGTTCAAGCTGGCACTACGTCAATCGCCGCAGCGCATCTGTCATGCGGAAATTCGGGACGAGGACGCCAATATTTATGTGCGCGCTTGCACGAGGGGACATGAAGGCAGTTTAACTTCGGTTCACGCGAACGGACTAGAGGATGTGCCGGACACGATTACGGACATGTGCATGCTGGATGGCCGGGGCATGAATCCGGCGCGCATGACTAGGCGAATTACGGAGCACGTCACGCAGATCGGGTTGGAAATGCGAATGGTAGGTGGCGTTCGCAAGCTAGTGCGAATCGGTGAGTACGAATGGCTGGAGGGCGAAATCAGGGTGAGGAACCTCATGCGATATGAAGAAGCCGAAGGACTTTGGAAATACCCGGAGCCGTTCTCCGAGAAAGCGAGGCTACGAATTGCAAGAATGGATCCCGCCGGATACGAGACGGTTCGTCGGTTAAGCGCGGTGTCGACATGCTGACCTTCACTATAGTTGCACTTATCGCGCTCTTGTTTGTGCTCTTCTACATTAGCCTGACATTCGGAATGAGCGCATGGTCCGCGGAGCAATCCCGCAAGCGGAGGCTGAAAGCTTATCGGGACGCGTTCTGGAGCATAAGGTTCAAGCGGCTATTAACGAAGTTTGGCAAGCCGTATGAGCATATTTCGGATATGCTGCTGGCGCTCGGATGGAAGATCGGACCGAACGGTTTCGCGTTGCTAGGTTTGATGATGGGACTGCTCGGGGCCGTAATCGGCGCAATGCTTTTCCAGTCCGTTCGTTCGGCCTTGCTTCTACTCTTCATGCTAGGTTGCCTGCCGTACGTCATATTAAGGATGTCGCTCGTGAACAGACAGATGGCGACCCGGTTAGAGTTTCTGCCCGCCGTCGAGCTGTTTTATCAATGTTACCTGGTCACGGGACGACGCCATGTCCGGATCGCGCTGCAAAAGACGGTGGAGGAGAGAAGGCTAGGCGGCCACGTTCAGTTCGTGTTCGATCAGCTGTGCCGGAATTTATCCGTCCGAACCGAAGACGAGAGCAGTATTCGAAGGTTCACGTTATCGTTCGGGCATGTGTGGTCGGAATACTTCGGGAACATCCTGCGAGTTTCGTTAGAGGAGGGCAACGATATTTCCGGCAACCTTAAGGAATTGATCGCGGATATGCGCAAGTCCCAGATGGACAATCAGGCCGAGCGTTACCGCCTGCTGGAAATTCGGTTGGCCAACTTCACGCCGATCGTGTTCTTGGCTTTGTTCCTCGGCATTAACTTCCGACTGAATCCGGAAGGAAGCTATCGCTATTACATTTCGGAGCCGGGCGGTCGCGGCATGTTGCTGAATGCGGTCGTATTGCTTTTCGTCTCGCTGCTTATGGGCTTGTATTTATCTCGGCGGAAGTTATGAAAGTTGTTTAGGGAGTGGCTGCGATGACGGGCTATAGCCAAGGAATAACCGCGGTAATCGGGTGGGTACTGCAATTCGTCGTCATTTTTATTAGCATCGCGGCTTTGTTGAAAGCATTGACCGCATCGCGCAACCGATGGCGCATCCATCTTCGCGACTGGCGGCTTCATCGAACGCCGCAATGGTGGCTTGCGTTTTGGCGAACGAGCCAGGAGAGTACAGCGTTGCAAGAAAGGCGGGTATTGTTGGCCGGTTGCGGCATTCGTTATCAGCCGGAAGCCTACTTGGCGCATCGCCGCTTCGCGATTTGCCTGCTTGTTCTTGCAAGCGGCGGTGCTTATGGGCTCGGCCGCATTGATACGATATCTGCCTTCTCGACTTGGAACGCCGTGTTAACGATCGTCGTTTGTCTCGTCGTTGCCGTATACGATCACGCATGGCTGTATGCCTTCAGAAGGTATCGAACCGACCGTATTCGCAAGGAAATCGTAACCGTCAGCAATCAATTGCTCTATTACGTCGGATCTAGACTTCATATTCATGCCAAGCTGATGAAGTGTTTGCCGCTTACGCGGAGCATTCGTGCGGAGATGAGTCTTCTGCTCAACGAATGGTACCAGGATGCCGATGTGGCTTTGAAGAAGTTCAAGGAGCGGCTAGGCACGGACGAAGCTTACGGCTTCGCGGAAACGATGCGGTCCTTGCGCTTGGACGAAAGCGAGCAGATTTACGAGCTGCTGCGCGAAGTCGTCCGGGAGTATAAGAACAAAATCGAGCTTGCGAAGAACAGCAGGAAAGAGACGACGTCTTACTTGCTGTTCGTACTTGCTGGTTTACCGATTTTGTATATGTTCCAACTCTTTTTATACCCTTGGGTGCAAGAAGCCGCCAAGCTGTTCGAAGCCTTGAATCCATAATTCTCGCGAAGGGAGGTACCGGAATGCGCAATATTTTAATAACGGTCATGATGCTCATAGTAGTCGCCTTGATGTTCAATAGCATCATTGCCAACGATACTACGGGGACGCGTGCTCAGATCGAAAAGCATGGCACGACGGCGAATACGACGCTTGGAAGCATTACGCCATAACTTGATAGGGGAAGGAGGGTTAACATGCGGCAATTGTTGATGACTGTTCTTTTGCTCTTAACGGTAGTCGGCCTTTATACGAATCTCGTAAGCGGCGAAGGAGGAACGAAAGCTCAGCTATCGTCTTCCAGCACTCATATGGCGATTAGAATCGCCAAGATGAGCCCGTGAAACAACTGCTTGTATTCATCTTGTTCGCGGCGATTTTCTGCTGGCTGATGTTTTCGCCGATCTATAAGCACGTGCTTGTCATCAGACAGGCGCTGCTTCAGCAGGAAGTCAATTATATGCTGGAGATCGGCGCGAGCGGTCAATACGGCTACATAGATGGGGATATGATCGCGCAATCGAGACAGCGGCTCGCCGCTTACGGCTTTAATCCTTCCTTGCTCGAATACGAGGTAAGCGCTACGAACGGCGCCGAGGGAGGAAATGCGGCAGCGCCGCTCCCGAGAGGCGAGGGACTTCTTCTTCGGTTAGCTTATCCGTATGAACGGCTGCTCGATATCGATCGTTTGATAGGAATCGACCCGCCTTCCGCGGAAGCGCGAATCGGCGGTCGCGGCATCCGGATGAGCGAGTATGTTCCTTGATGAAGCTGACGGAAGGAGCTGTCGGCTAAGATGGCCAAGCTGCTATTCGGCATTCTAATGACGGTAATCTGGTGGATGCTTCATGCGCTCCAATTGGACGAGGAAGTAGCGATGGGAACGGTATACGACGTAAAGCAAGCGGTTAATAGCGCCGCGCATGCCGCCGCTCAGCAGTTGGATCGGGATAAGCTCGAGGTGGGCTTGTTATCCATCGAAGAAGAGCGAGCGGAACAGACTGTCGCTACTTACTTGATGGACAACTTATCGCTCGATGGCAATTTGAATCCGCTACCCGAGAGCTTTCTTAGAGATCCGGTGGAAGTCCGCGTATTCGAAGTATTGGACGAACATCTCGCCTATCCCTATACGTATCGGAATGCTCAGTACGATTACGAGGTCACCTTTGATCGGCCGGGGGTCGTGCTCATCGTGCACGTGCGCTATCCATTGCTATTCGGCGTACTTGCACCTATCGAATGGGATGTAAGAGGCTCATCGGAATTAGTCTATTAGGTTGCGTTTTTGCTTCGATTTGACGAACCTTCCCTCGTTTGCTCTAATGGTTCCATAGCGGTTTACTCGGAAGGGGAATCATCATCATGACGCACCTACAAGCGCAGCTTGAGGAATGGTCGAATCGAACGGAAAAGCTTCAGAAGAGGCTTCGTGAAGCGGGTTTGCAAGGTTGTCTCGTTACGCAGAACGTCGGGATTTACTATTACACCGGCGCCATGCAGACCGGTTACTTGTTTGTGCCGGCGGAAGGAGATCCGACTTATTACGTTCGCAGAAGCGTAGCGCGCGCAGAGCGGGAATCCAAAGTCCGTGCGGTAGAGCTCGTTTCTTTTCGGAATTTCGGCGAGCAGTTGGCGGCGGATTATCCTTGGCTTGGGCAGTCTGCGTCGGGACAAGCAAAGCCGGCCGTTGGCGCGGACCTGGACGTCATGCCGGCACAGCTGTATTTACGATTGGCTGAGGCGGTTCCGCAAGTGTCCTTAACGGATAGCTCGTCATTGCTGCGAGAGGCGCGTAGCGTTAAGTCCGCTTACGAGATTGACTGCATTTCGGTAGCAGCTAACGTGGCAGCAGATGCGCTATCCGAAGGGCTTGAGGCTTTGAAGGAAGGCATGACCGAGCTTGAGCTTATGGCTGTCATAGAGAACGCCATGCGTCTTCGCGGACATGTCGGATTGATGCGGATGCGCGGATACAACCAGGAAATTATGACCGGCGTCGTCGCCGCGGGCGAAGCTGCGGCGGAACCGACTTACTTCGACGGACCGGCTGGAGGAAGAGGATTGTCCGAAGCGGCGCCGCAGAGCGCGAGCTTACGTCCGATCGGACGGGGCGAGCCGATTTTGATCGATATCGGTTGCTGCATCGACGGCTATACGATCGATCAGACGCGCACGGCCGTCATCGGTGCATTGCGGCCCGAGCTGCAGTCGGCTTACGACACTGCCGTCGCCATCATTAGAAGAAGCGAACAATGGCTTAAACCGGGTGCTATACCGGAAGATTTGTATGCGGAAGCGCTCCGAATGGCGTCGGAAGCGGGACTGTCCAAGCACTTCATGGGGTTCGGCAAAGACCAGGTCAAGTTTCTCGGACACGGTATCGGACTCGAGATCGATGAATGGCCGGTATTGGCACGCGGATTTCGATCTGCGCTCGAAGCGGGTATGGTTATCGCCATCGAGCCGAAGTTTACGTTCCCAGAGTGGGGCGTCGTTGGGATCGAGAACACTTACGTCGTGACCGAGACGGGCTACCGTCCGTTGACGCAGTCGCCAGAGCGATTGTTTGAGTTGCCGTAACTTAATAGATTCGAAGTACGGGCGCTTCCTGGTGGAGGTGCCCTTTTGTTTCAATAGATTTGCATACTGGTTTACATTTTAGTAGGATATATCAATAGAACTAGGTTGTTAGTTAATATGCTTTTGCAACAGTAGGGGGTATGGAGATGCTGAAGCTTGGGGAAAAGATCGTAATCGTGGAAGACCGCTTCGAGCAAAATATGCCCGTAGGCGAGTATGGCTTCATTATCGCTTATGACCGCAACAACGACAGTGCGTTCGATTATATTATTCGCGTTCCGAAAGCGAACAGGCAGTTTTACGTGCCTGCTACCGATATTGAATTAGAAGTTACGTTGCTGCAATTGGAAGCGGAGCGAATCGAACGCGAGGCGCTCATCGATTATGCGCTCGCGACGCGCAACGAAGAGTTGTTCAAGCGAATTATGAACGGCGGCGAGGTTGAAGCCGTTGAGGAAGAAGAGTCGAGTTCGGAGCCTCTAACTCCGGAGGCGTTCATTAAACAGGTCAACTTGAAAGCTTGGATCTAATAGGCAAATAAAGAGATCACCTATTCGTCGTCAGACGAAGGGTGATCTCTTTATTTAATCGCGCTGTAACGTTGCCACACACCGCTACAGCGCCGAATTGCCGCCGATTCATGATGTAACGTTGCCACACACCGCTACAGCGTCGAAATGCCACCGATTCATGATTTAACGTTGCCACACACCGCTACAGCGCCGAATTGCCGCCGATTCATGATTTAACGTTGCCACACACCGCTACAGCGCTGAATTGCCGCCGATTCATGATTTAACGGTGCTACACACCGCTACAGCGCTGAATCTCCAACCATCATCAGCGCATAACTCCCGCTAAATCACTCGTTCCCATTAGTCCGTTCCCTGCCGGGACCGGAGACGCACGTCCGAACAGATAGCCTTGAAACAACGGAATGCCGATCCGGCGCAAATAGCTCCATTCTTCTTCCCTTTCGACGCCCTCGGCCAGCAAGGTGCCGCGGAACTTCGATACGCGATTCAGCAGGCGGTCGATGTACCGTTGTTTCGTATCGTCCGTATCGCAGCCGCTCACCCATTTTCGATCCATTTTCACGTAATCGGGTTGTAGCCGGTCGACCGTATCAAGCGTGGCGAATCCCGCGCCGACATCGTCCAAGGCTAATCGAACGCCTCGCGATCTCGCGACATCGAACACATGCTCCATCGAAGGGTTGTCGAGGCGCTCCGTTTCCATCACCTCGAAGACGTAATCCTCCGCCTCTGTTCCCGTCTCGCGCATCAATTCAAACGTGCATTGAAGGCACGCGTCCGGTTGACGAAGCGACGAGGGGAGGAAGTTAATGAATCGCTTCGTACCGTTAGGCAGATGACTTGCGCCCATGCGGATGGCGGATTTACGCGCAGCGCGATCCAGAAAAGCATGTTGGCCAATGCGCCGTGCGGCTTCGAACAATGTCGCCGGACGGAAAGGCGCCAACTCCGGCAGCGGCCGCAATAGAAACTCATAGCCGATAGCTTCTCCGCCCTTCTGCACGATCGGCTGCATATAAGAAGTAAACAACCTATGCAAAATCGTATCGGCAACGCCTCGTCCTCCGACTTCGCCGAAAATAGCGGGTAAAGGGGACCAGTCAGCCTCCTGATCCCGCTCATCGGTAATCCGGAATTGTATTCCCTCGGTTTGATCCGCAGGCAACCGGCTTTGGACCTTGCTTAATAGTCGCAGAAGCTGCTGCTCGTCGTCGTACCGCATCGAGAGCGGCATTTGCTCGGAAGGAGACACTTCATAGATGGCGTCGCGCAGGAGCGCACGAGCTCCGGGATTGTCCGCGGCGAATGCCACGTAGCCGTTATCCCGAATAGGAAGCGGGTAATGTTCGAATCGGGAACGTTCCTCGAATGGCATGTTAACCCTCCGTTTCATGTTGTTGCTTAAGCGCAAGCATGTCCGATATAATGGTAGGAATGACCGGAAATACGGATTTAGGGAGGACCTGACGAGATGAGCATCAGTATCAAAGACGTTGAGCATGTGGCTAATTTGGCCCGTCTCGAGCTATCGGATGCGGACAAGGAACAGTTCGCGGGACAGCTTAACGCGATTTTGAAATATGCGGAAAAATTGAACGAATTGAATACGGACGATATCGAGCCGACGAGCCATGTGCTTCCGCTCGCGAACGTTATGCGGGAAGACGAGGTCAAGCCTTCGCTGACGATCGAGAAAGCGATGCTTAACGCTCCCGAAGAGGAAGACGATCAATTCAAAGTTCCGGCTGTACTGGAATAGGAAAACCGAAGGAGGAGCTTACCCCCATGTCGTTGTTCGATTTACGGCTATCCGATATACATAATCGCCTGGCAACGAAGCAATTATCCGTCGCCGAATTGGTGGACGCGTCTTTGGCGAGAATCGCCGCGACCGATAGCAAGGTTGGCGCATTTTTAACATTAAACGAAGAGAACGCACGTAACGAAGCGGCAGCGCTTGACGCTCAGCTCGCGCAAGGCGGCGAACGAGGCTTGCTATTCGGCATCCCTGCGGGAATTAAAGATAATATCGTCACCGAAGGCCTTCGTACGACTTGCGGAAGCAAGTTTCTGGACAATTACGATCCGATTTACGACGCGACGGTCGTAACGAAGCTGCGCGCCGCGCAGTCGATTACGGTCGGCAAGCTGAACATGGACGAATTCGCGATGGGCGGCTCGAACGAAAACTCCGCCTACCATCCGGTTCGTAATCCTTGGGCGCTTGATCGCGTGCCGGGCGGCTCTAGCGGCGGTTCGGCGGCGGCGGTCGCGGCAGGACAAGCGTATTTCACTCTTGGCTCCGATACCGGCGGATCGATTCGCCAACCGGCAGCTTATTGCGGCGTTGTCGGATTGAAGCCGACCTATGGACTCGTATCGCGGTTCGGACTCGTCGCATTCGCGTCGTCTCTTGACCAAATCGGTCCGATCACGAAGAACGTAGAGGATTCCGCATACGTGCTGCAAGCGATCGCCGGACACGATGGTCGCGACTCGACTTCCGCGAAAGTGGACATTCCCGATTATTTGTCCGCGTTGACCGGCGACGTCAAAGGACTCAAGATCGGCGTTCCGAAAGAATACATGGGCAAAGGCATCGACCCGCAAGTGAAAGAGCGCGTGCTCGAAGCTTTGAAAGTATTCGAATCGATGGGTGCGCAGTGGGAAGAAATTTCGCTGCCTCATACGGACTATGCCGTTGCGTCTTATTATTTGCTCGCATCGTCCGAAGCATCCTCCAACCTTTCCCGGTTTGACGGCGTACGCTATGGCGTTCGCGCGGACAATCCGGCTAATTTGCTCGATCTCTATCGTCGTTCCCGCAGCGAAGGCTTCGGACCCGAAGTGAAACGCCGGATCATGCTCGGCACGTACGCGCTAAGCTCCGGGTATTACGACGCTTATTATAAGAAAGCGCAGCAAGTGCGCACGCTCATTAAGCGCGACTTCGATCAAGCTTTCGAGAAGTACGATCTGATCATCGGACCGACGGCGCCGACCGCGGCATTCAAAATCGGCGAGCAAGTCGGCGATCCGCTTACGATGTACTTAAACGATATTTGCACCATTCCGGTCAGCTTGGCCGGCGTGCCGGCGATCAGCATTCCATGCGGAACCGCGGACGGACTGCCAGTCGGTTTGCAAATTATCGGTAAGCATTTCGACGAGACGACCGTGCTGCGGGCCGCGCACGCATTCGAAAGCCAAACCGGGTTCCATAACCTGCGTCCGGCTTTGTCTTAGGAGGCGTTCCACATGTCTAAATACGAAACAGTCGTCGGACTTGAAGTTCACGTCGAGCTGCATACGAAATCCAAAATCTTTTGCGGGTGCTCCACTTCCTTCGGCGCGCCGCCTAATACGCATACTTGCCCGGTCTGCCTTGGACACCCGGGCGTCCTGCCGGTGCTTAACCGCCAAGCGGTAGAGTACGCCATGAAAGCGGCGATGGCGATTAACTGCGAGGTTGCCGAATGGTGCAAGTTCGACCGTAAAAACTATTTTTACCCCGATTCGCCCAAAGCGTATCAGATCTCGCAATTCGACCAGCCGATCGGCCAGAACGGTTGGATCGATATCGAAGTGAACGGCAAGACGAAGCGCATCGGCATCACGCGCCTCCACTTGGAGGAAGATGCGGGCAAACTCACGCATATCGACGGCGGACATGGCTCTCTCGCAGACTTCAACCGCGTCGGAACGCCTCTCGTGGAGATCGTCTCCGAACCGGATATTCGTTCGCCGGAGGAAGCGAAAGCCTACCTCGAGAAGCTGCGGGCGATTATGCTCTATTGCGACGTCTCCGACGTCAAAATGGAAGAGGGAAGCATGCGCTGCGATGCGAACATCTCCATTCGCCCTTATGGCCAAGAGAAGTTCGGCACGCGCGCGGAGCTGAAGAACATGAATTCGTTCCGCGGCGTTCAGCGCGGGCTCGAATACGAAGAGCTTCGTCAGGCGGACGTTCTCGACGGCGGAGGCAAAGTCGTTCAAGAGACGCGCCGCTGGGACGAAACGCAGGGCAAGACGTTCAGCATGCGCAGCAAGGAAGAAGCGCACGATTACCGCTACTTCCCCGATCCGGATCTCGTACGCCTTCATATCGAAGACGAATGGAAAGCGCGCGTGCGCGCTTCGATTCCCGAGCTTCCGGACGCCCGCCAAGCGCGGTATATTTCGGAATATGGGCTTTCCTCCTATGATGCGGGCGTGTTGACCGCTTCGATGAAGCTGGCGAATTTCTTCGAAGACAGCTTGAAGTTCACTTCCGACGCGAAAGCTTCGGCGAACTGGATTATGGGCGATCTGCTCGGTTATCTTAACGCGGGAAACCTCGAGCTCGAAGACGTGAAGATTACCGGACAAGGCCTCGGAGAAATGATTCAGCTTATCGAGAAAGGCACGATCAGCACGAAAATCGCGAAGACCGTGTTCAAGGGCATCGTCGAAACCGGCAAGTCTCCGGCTCAAATCGTCGAAGAGCAAGGCCTCGTTCAGATCAGCGACGAAGGCGCGATCATCGCGGTCGTTGATGCGGTCATCGCGGCTAACCCGCAATCGGTGGAAGATTTCCGCGGCGGGAAAGACAAAGCGATCGGCTTCCTAGTCGGCCAAATCATGAAAGAGACTAAAGGCAAAGCGAACCCTGGGCTCGTGAACAAGCTGCTCATGGATCGTTTAAAAGCATAATAAACCTACACGCGGAAACGGCAATCCCCCTCGGGCGGCTTGTCGTTTCGTGTATTTGCGCAGAAGGAGTGACGGGACGGTGCTCGAGGCCATTCCGATTGAAGACAAGGAAGCCGCCGAAGAAGTATGGGCGTTGCAGCATGCGGCATACCGCGTAGAGGCATCATTGATCGGCGTGGCCGAATTGCCGCCGCTGCGGGATACGATAGAAAGCTTGCGCGCAAGCAACGAACGGTTTTACGGGTTGCGCGAGGCTGACGGCGAGCTCGTAGGCGTCATTTCGTACGAGATAGGGCGAGAAGGGCGACACGCTATCTGTCGTCTTATGGTCAGTCCGCCGTTTTTTCGTCAAGGGATCGGTTCAAGCTTGCTTCATGGATTGCTAAGGTGTTTTCCTTCGGTCCGTTGGTCGGTGACGGCCGAAATTCGGAATTTACCGGCGCTCGCGCTATACGAGAAAGCCGGTTTCGTAAGGAAGCGGACATTGCAACCGGCTCCCGGCATAACGCTGATCGAGCTTGAGCTGGAGGCAATGTAAGTACGAATTTCACCTCGACTTCAGACCGGGACAATACCCGCCCTTCAACCGTTGTAAGGTCAAATTCATGCATGCTACAATGGATAAAATTAAGCGAGGAATGACCGTATGCACGATCCGTGGATCATTGGAAACGAGCATTTAGCGATAAGGCTGTTGTTGTCCGTGCTGCTCGGCGGACTAGTCGGCATTGAAAGGGAACGGAAAAATCATGCTGCAGGCTTGCGTACGCATGTTTTAGTTTGTCTGGGCTCGTGTTTGATCATTTTGTTATCGATGTACGGCTTTGCGGCCTTCGCTGATGAGCCTAACGTCAGGCTGGATCCGGCGAGACTCGCGGCGCAAGTAATCACGGGAGTCGGTTTTCTCGGCGCGGGAACGATTTTGTTTACGGGTAAATCGATAACGGGGCTGACGACCGCTGCGTCCGTCTGGGTCGTAATGGCGATCGGTCTCGCGGTCGGCGCGGGATTCTACATGCCTGCGGTACTTACGGCGGTGCTCGTGCTGCTTATCCTGTGGGGCCTGAACATCGTCGAGAAGAGATACGTCAGACATCGGCGCGAGTGCGCGATTACGGTTACTGCGGACGCGAGGGCGCAGCTCGTCGAAAGCTTGCAGAAATTGTTAACCGAACGCGGCGCGAAGCTTACGCAGGTTCAATTCCTAGAGCTCGACAGCTCGGCTGATACGAACTTGCCGTTGCAACGCATTCATATGATTATCATGCTGCCCTATCGAGATCAGCTTATCGTCGTGGCGGACCAGTTCAGGCGATTAGAAGGCGTAAAATCGGTTACCGCGGAATAGAAGGTTAGAGACGTTGGAGGAATCGGCTATGAATGCACCCGATCAATGGAATCACAATAACCATCGCATGCCCCCAGGTTATCCCCCTCCGTATGGGCGTTCGGCGCGAAGGAGGAGCAAGTGGATTGCCGGCCTATTGGCTTTTCTCGTTCCGGGTACAGGTCACATGTACGTAGGAAAAATGGTCAAGGCGGTCGTGATCATGCTGCTTATCGCCGGCAATATTACGGCGATCGTGCAAGTGGCGACGGCAAACGAATCTAGCGTGCTCGCGATCGTGCTTCTTAGCTTGTTTTTGCCAATCATCTACTTCTATAACCTATTCGATGCGATCGAGAGCGCCGAGATAGTCAATGAGCGGATTGCCGCGACGGAATGGAACGCGAATCCGGGAAATCCGAATCCTCAACCTATCGCGTCGCATACGGTAAGAGGCGTTCCGCTGAAAAAATTCGTGTTATTTGCGGTCGCCGGATTAGTCTTATGCATGCTTGCGCAACAAACTTGGGCGGAATGGCAGTTCGATTCCACCTTCTCGATGATCGGCGCGGTTCTGCTTATCGGAGGCGGCATAGCGCTCTGGATTTGGGAGCTTCGAGGACCCCAAGGGCCTAAACCATAACGCCCTCGGATGCTTCTTCCATTGACAAGTTTTGAACAAGGCACGTAAAATGAGGCTATAACAGACATGAAAGGCTGTGAAGAGCATGGACTCCAGGGTCGAGCATGCCGTGGACCAGCTCAAATCCGGCGGTGTCCGGATGACGCCACAACGGTATGCCATACTGCAATATTTAATGGAATCGCTAGATCATCCGACGGCTGACGACATTTTCCGCGCTTTATCTCCGCAATATCCGAGCTTAAGCGTGGCGACCGTATACAACAACTTGAAGGTGTTCATCGACGCGGGCCTCGTGCGCGAGCTGACCTACGGGGACGACTCCAGCCGTTTCGACGCGGATCTGTCGGATCATTATCACGCGATTTGCACGAAGTGCAGGACGATGGTCGATTTCGAGCACCCTCCGATCAAGGAAGTAGAGGAGACGGCCGCAACGGTAACGGGCTTCAGCGTGTTCGGTCACCGAATGGAAGTGTACGGAATATGTCCGACTTGCAAGACGTTGCATGCATAATCGATTATAAATAGTCAGGCGCGCGGGGACTTGAGGTCTAAGCGCGCTTTTTTATTTCGAGGACGGATACGCAACTTTATCGTCATGAACATCGTTCTCTTAACTAAACAACTAGACGAGGAGTGAATGCATTGCAGGATCGGATGTCGGCAGATCGTCGCCGCAAGCGCGGACGGTTAGGGCCGTTGCTCTTATATGGATTCGTATTTATACTCGCCGCAGCTTCCGTTATCTATTGGTTCGGAATTCGCGATACATCGTCGAAGGAACGGATCGTTCCCGAGTATAGGGTTCAACCTAGTCCGATCATGTGGCATGGCGAATGGACAAGCAGTTATGCGCTTGGACAAGGGGAAGGCATGCGCATTCCGTTGTCGGTTGCGCAGAAGTTGATCGGCGATGGACTTCGTTATGAACAAGCAAGCGAATCGATCATCCTGACGACGGACAACGACGTGTTGCATTTTAGGACGGGCGAATTGAAGGGCACGCTTAATAGCAAACCGTTCTCGTTAGCGTTCGCGGCTGAAAAGTCGGGGGACGAAATTTATTTGCCGCTAGCTCCGCTCACGAAGCTGTTTGGCTTGAGAGCCGAAATCGGAGAACCGTCAGGCATCGTAACGTTGATGATGCCCGGAGATAAGGTTCAGGGGGCGGAAGTACCCGCAACCGCGAAGAAAGCGATTAAACTACGCTCGGGGCCAAACAAAAAGTTTGCGATCGTCGAAGATGTTCCCGCGGGTACGAAAGTGCGGCTTTGGTCTGAACAAGAAGGCTGGTATGCTGCGCAGTCCGCATCGGGGCAGCTAGGTTACGTAGCCAAGAGAGACGTTGCGCTTTCCGGCATCGAGACGGTTTCGGACGCCTCGGATATCGAGGAGCCGTTCGTCGCTTGGAAGAGCGACGGCCGCAAAATCAATTTAACTTGGGAAGCCGTATATTCAGCTAATCCGGATACGAGCAAAATCGGCGATCTTCAAGGCGTGAACGTCGTAAGTCCGACGTGGTTCGAGCTTCTTAACGGCAAAGGGGAAATTCGCAGCAAGGCCGATGCGGGATACTCCGCGTGGGCACGATCGAACGGCGTACAAGTGTGGGGGCTGTTCAGCAACGGATTCGAGCCGATCCGAACGCATGAGGCATTGTCGTCGTACGAGACGCGACTGGCTATGATCGAGCAGATCATCGCGTATGCCCAGTCTTTTAAACTTCAAGGGATCAACATCGATTTCGAGAACGTCTACACGAAGGATAAAGACAATCTGGTTCAATTCGTGCGCGAGATGACGCCGCTTTTGCACGAGCATAACCTCGTTGTATCGATCGACGTTACGCCTATATCGTCGACCGAGATGTGGTCTCTGTTCCTCGACCGCGCGCGGCTTGGCGAAACCGTCGATTTCATGATGGTCATGTCGTACGACGAGCATTGGGCTACCAGTCCGACTTCGGGTTCGGTATCTTCGCTTCCGTGGGCGGAAAATACAATCGAACGCATCATTGAAGAAGCCGGCGTACCCTCGCGAAAAATCATAATGGGCTCGCCGCTCTATGCGCGGTTATGGACGGAAGAGCCGGATGGCAAGGGCAATACGAAGGTGAGCTCCAAAGCGTTAGGGATGGACGCGGTACAACAGATCATTAAAGATAATAAGCTTAAGCCTCGGCTTGACGAAGAGACGGGACAGAACTATGTGGAGTATAAGGAGGGCGAAGCGCTGAAGCGGATATGGATCGAGGATGCGACATCGATTCGGGCGCGCGCCGAAATTGCGAAAAAATACAATCTGGCAGGCATTGCGACGTGGCGCCGCGGATTCGAAACGCCGGATATATGGGGCGCGTTGGATGAAAGCCTGCAAAGCCGTCCTTAAGGAATAAAGAAAACCTCCGCCGATCGGCGGAGGTTTTGCGTTATGCGGGTTTATTAAGCATTAAGAGGAAGTCGTAGACGGCACCGCGTTCGGAGCTTGATCGGACGGCTCATTCAAATCTTCATCGCTAGCGTGCACCGGATCGATGGATAGGATCGTGTGGCAATACATGCAGCGATCGACCTTGCCGAGCATCTTCGTCCGTTTGCCGCATTCCGGGCACTCGATGACGGGAGCGCTAGTGGAAAGCATGCCTACATAGAAGTAAACCGCCATGCTTCCGAAACAACTGATCATGCCGAACACCATGAACACGGCGGCGATAATTTTACCGACGCTACCGAACAACAAAATACCGCTCGTGCCGAAAATCATTATGCCCATACCAATTAGTATGAGTAGCAGTCCCCAAGTACGCATCGTCGAAATTTTGCTTGCTTTCCATTTCATCCCGAATAACTCCCATCCATTAGTAGAACGTAATCAGTAATGCGCGCGCATTAACGCGAAGTTTGTCCGTTGCCGTCCCGCAGGCAGGAAACCAGAGGGGCGTTGTAGAACTAGACCATATCGATATTCTATTATAGCGTACATTGAGCGGACAGGCCAACGGTTAGCGTCGGGCGGGTCCGAATCACTTTGAGAGGCGTGAATAAGATGGTCCGATTGGATAATAAGGGGCTGTTCTATACAGAGTGGTTCGGCAACGAAGAGGGGTTAATAAGTTTGTTGCTCCTGACTAATCCTTTTTCGTACCAGCCGATGATCGACGGCATGGATCGGCTGGCCATCCTAATAATGAACGAAGTGGAGCCGGGAAACGAGATCGAGCATCTGCTACGCGATAGCGCCCGCATTCAAGTTCGACGGGTTACGCCTGCGCGATTCGAAGGCTGGCTGCTAAGCGGAGATAACCATAATGTCGTGCAAGCACTTTCACAAGGGGAGATCCTCATAGACCATGGCGAGTATTTGTCTGGTTTGCGGAGCAGATTAATCGAGTGGTCTCCGCTGTTACGCGAACAAAAGCTGCTTTGCGAATTTTCTAAGTTCGTGCGGACGTATTTGCAAGCGAAGCAGGATATCAGGGACGGGCAAGTGCTTGATGCCTACTCGAACATTTTATCTTCCCTTCATTATTGGGCGCATATCGCGCTCATCGAAGCGGGCATGCATCCGGAGCTAACGGTCTGGGAGCAATTGCGTAGCGTCAACCCGGGCGTTTACAAGCTGTTTGAAGAGCTGACGACCAGTCAAGAGACGCTCGAACAACGGGTTCAGCTGGTGCTGCTTGCGTGCGAGTTTTCGGTCCTTACGAAAATGGAGTCCTCATGCGCGCTGCTCATTCGGATCATTTCGTCGCGTCAGGAGCCGTGGTTGCCGGCACAATTGCTGCTGCACCCTGATCTTGTCGGCTTATCCATCGATATTTCTCTACTACTTCAGAAGCTAACGAAGCGGGGTTGTCTGCTCGAAATCGCAAGACCGTTGCGCACTCGCGGATCGGGGCTTTTGGAGCTTTGTTATAAGTCGTCCGACCGATAATAAAACAATCGAAATAAATGTCGAATTAAACGTTGACTTCGCATACCGATCTGTGATAAATTAATTCTCGCCGCTGAAAACGAGCTACGAAAGAAACGCAATGCGGACGCGGTGAAACGAACCGGTTGAGAATAAGTAAGAAATTACCTGTTGCAATCGAGTAGTCAGCTGTGATATATTATAAAAGTCGCCGTTAGCGCGGATGACAAAAAGAAACAAAACAAACTTGCCCTTTGAAAACTGAACATCGAGCGAAATTTACGGTAATAAAACGTCTGAGACGAACCTCGGTTCGAGGAAGACAAACCAGCAATACAGATTGAGCCGAAAGGCTCTTCGATACTTGGATCTCGACTAACGTCGAATCCCTTTATGGAGAGTTTGATCCTGGCTCAGGACGAACGCTGGCGGCGTGCCTAATACATGCAAGTC
>NZ_JBHSNC010000047.1:0-69407 GCF_042655785.1 Cohnella yongneupensis | reverse complement strand
GTTCGATTCAGACGATTTATTACCGTAAATTACGCTCGATGTTCAGTTTTCAAAGGGCAAGTTTGTGTTTCTTCTTTCCTTGTCCGCACCTCGTTGTCCGAGGCAGGAATTACATCTTATCGCGTTTGCTTCACGATTGCAACGAGTAATTTTTACCAGTTCTGCTCGTTACCGTCGTTTCCGTTTCTCGCGCCCACCTCGTTGTCCGAAGCAGGAATTACATCTTATCGCGGATTTCGACACAATGCAACACGTAAAATTTTCCAGTCAAACAAACAATAAAGGACTCCTTCCAATAAGGAGTCCCTCCGATAACACGTCTGCCTTTCGCCTCGCAATCCAGCCACTCTACCAACCGAAGCTCAGAGACTTACCCGTCTCGATGAACGTCTTGAAACTGCTCAAGATCATCGGCCAACTCTGCTGCGAGCTCTCATAAGAAGGATGTCCCGGCGTCCACTCGTCGTTAATGAACGTCAGCTTCGTGCATTCGCCCACCTGCTCTAGCGTCATCGTCATCCGCGTCTGAAGCTCCGCGTGGTTATCCCGATAAGACGGTCCCGGATGCTCGGTAAAGCTCATGACCCGGTACGGCTCGAAAGCCAACACCTCTCCATACACATGTACGGTCTCTTCGCCGTCGCTACCAGGACCGACATATTCGTAACGCGAGCCGACTTCGAACGTCGAACGCAACACGCTACCGAATAAGATCGCCCGCGTCCCTTCCGGAGAGAGGAACGTCCGCCATACTTTCTCC
The DNA here is from genome assembly GCF_042655785.1 of Cohnella yongneupensis. NCBI lineage: Bacteria > Bacillati > Bacillota > Bacilli > Caryophanales > Paenibacillaceae > Cohnella > Cohnella yongneupensis. Next base: position 68,647 of record NZ_JBHSNC010000047.1, on the reverse strand, counting down.
GGATCCGCTCCGATATAGACGACATACTTCAAAGCTTCCATAATCCCGATTCCTCCGCTCGCGCTTAAAATTCCGTGGTCTCTACTCATCTGCCGATCTATCCTTATGATAGAATACGAATGTGTGGAAGGTATTGTAAAAACGCGACAACCATCGCGAGAAGGTGGCCGTAACGATGGAACACAAAGCACATCCTCCCGAAAGAGGCATCTTGCAAGCCGAAACCGGACGAAGCCGCTTCTTGCTCGATCGCTACGAGCCCGCTCCGGACTTGGCTCCCTTCATTGAACATCTCTGGATCGTCAAATGGGATTTGACCGGTCAACCTCAGTTCCGGCAGACGATATTGTCTTTTCCGAGCGTTAACCTATCTTTCGAACAAGAATCGTTCGGCACATTCACCGGCATATACGGCATCCCGCGGCGAACGTATACCCGAACGTTGCAGGACATCGGCATCGTGCTCGGCATCAAATTCCATCCCGGCGGCTTCTATCCGTTCTGGCGGCAGCCCGTATCGCGGCTAACCGGTCGAACGCTACCCGTCTTCGACGTGCTCGGCCAAGATCCTCGGGAGATCGAGCGACTCATTTTTGCGCAAGCCGATGATCCCAAGAACATGGCGCACCTCGCGGAAAATTTCCTGAGAGAACGCCTCCCTGCTCCGGACGACAACGTCGCTATAGTTCGGCGGATCGTGCAAGCCGCGATCGACAACCGGGACATTATGAAGGTCGAACAGCTTGCGGAGCGATTCGAGATCGGCTTAAGAACGTTGCAGCGCCTATTCGACCGATATGTCGGCGTAAGCCCGAAGTGGGTTATCCAACGTTACCGCCTCCAAGAAGCGGCCAAGCTCCTCGAGCAAGGAAGCGCAATGGACGGATCCGCCTTGTCGCAGGAGCTTGGCTTCTATGATCAAGCGCACTTCATTAAGCAATTCAAGGCGATAATCGGGAAGACGCCGGATGCGTACGTAAAGTCGATTAACTCGCTGCAGTAGTCGCTTCCGCTTGATGTTCGCTATCCGATTTCGCCCGAGCGATCGATTGTTCGAATTGCAACGCGATCTCGTGCAACGCCCCTTGCAGCGCATTGTCTTCCGTATCTAGGAGCTCATCGAACTGCGCTTGTAGCTTATCATCCCATGCATTCATTATAAGCGGACTGAATGAGGAGACTACCGCATAGTCCATCTCCTCAAGGAACACGCTTCTCGCCGTATCCATAGCATTACTACTTCCGTCGGCAATCTTTTTACTTGTCGGGTAATACCCGCGGGCAAGCTTAATCGAATCCACGTTATTCTGGAGCATCAAATACGAGATGAACGACCACGCTTCTTGCGGATGCAGACTCTTCTGCGGTATGCCTATTCCTTGAACACCCACCAAAGGACTCGCCCTCTGACCGCCTTCGAAATAAGGCAACGGGGATACGCCGAGCCATTCGCGATCCGCTCCTTCGAAGTTGGGATAACCGACACCTGCGCCATTCACGACCATACCGACGTTAAAATCATTGAATTGCTCGTAGCTGTCGACGAAGGTTTGCGGTTTCGACTTGCGCGCATCGTCTCGATAGTAGGCATTCAACCACTTCATGGCCTTCACCGCTTCCGGGCTATCGAGGTAACCGACCACAGTACTGCCGTCCTCCGACAACAACTTTGCTCCCAAGCTTCCCAACAACATCTCCAACGTCCAAATATCGTAATCCAACATGGAGCCATAATCGGCATGCAACTGCCTTGATGTCTCCCTGAATTGCTCCCAAGTCCATCCGTCGGCCGGATAGGGCACCTGAGCCTCATCGAATATCCTCTTATTGTAATAGACGCCTAACGGATATGCTGCATAAGGTAACAAGAGCAACTTCCCGTCTACGGTCGTCGAATCTAGCAGGCTCTTCGGGATGTCGACTTCGATCGAATTGTCCGTCGGTTGCAGCGGCAGCAGATCTTTCAACAGCCCTTTGTCCGCTACTAGCTGAACCTGGGACTGCGACATCGGCACGATGTCCGGCGGAATGTCTTCTTGAAGCAGCTTGATCGGATCTAGCGCAATCTGCTGCGTACCGGGCTGAAGCTCCGTATAATCGAGTACGACGGTAACGTTCGGATGCAGCTTGTGAAAGTTTAATACGGCATTCTCATACATCAGGCTAGTAGGATCCTGCATAATAATCGGCAGCTGTATATGAATGGTGACTGGCCCGTCGTCCTTAGCTAATTCATCGCCGTTGCTACACGAGGAGACGATCAGCGAAGCGACAAGCAACGATACTAGTACAAGCACTCTCTTTCTTCTTCCATTCATTAAAGGGTTCATAGTCTGCTTCATCCTTTGTTCCAAGGTTATGATTCTACCTTTACTGTATAGAGCCCCCATGAAACACGCATGAAAAAAGAGCAGCCTCGGCTGCTCTTTCCTATATCCTTTTATGCGCTTGTCGGGAGCTGCACGGTGAACGTGCTACCGACGCCTAATTCGCTTTCCACCGTCATGCTTCCGCCGTGGGCGCTCACGATCCATTGCGCGATGGATAACCCTAAGCCGGTGCCCCCTTGCGACCTGTCGCGCGACTTATCCGCACGATAGAACCGGTCGAAGATATTAGGCAAATCCTCGGCGGCAATTCCGATCCCGCTGTCCTTGACGGCAATCGCGACCAGATTGCCGTCGGCGCGAACGTTCAATTCGACCGTTCCGCCCGGCACGTTATATTTAATCGCATTGTCTATCAAAATGATCATTAGTTGCTTTATCCGTTTGCGATCCGCGATAAGCGACGCCTCCGCGGTCAAAGCTTCCGCATTCCCGGCCGGAGCATCGTGCACTTGCACCGAAACCCCGTTCATCGAAGCCGCGGCGCGCATCGTCCTCGTCGACTCTTGAACGAGTTGCACGGCATCGACTTTCTCGCGCTGCAGCTCGATCATGCCGGCATCGCTTCGGGCTAGCGTAAGCAGATGATCGACGAGCTCCGCCATTCTCCCCACTTCCGCTTTCGCGGTGCGCAGCGCTTCCCGATGAAACGGCGGCAGCAGATCTTCATGCTCTTGAACGACTTCGACCGAGGCTTTCATTACCGTTAGCGGCGCGCGCAGCTCGTGCGACGCGTCCGCGGTGAATTCGCGAAGCTTCTTGAACGCGCGCGTAATCGGAATCATCGCTCTTCCCGCGAATAGATACCCGAGGAATCCGGCAACGAGCATCAAGCCTCCGCAGAGGGAAATCAAGATCGTGCGCATGCGACTCAGCAGCTTCGTATCTTCCGTCGTATTCCTGCCTACGTATAAGTATTCGAGTCCGTCGCCGAGATGACGAATCGTCGTTATGGTCATCTCGTAGGTTTTCCCGTCAGAGTCCACGTGGGCATACCGTTGCGATGCCAGCGGCTCAGCGCTTCGGCGCTTTCATGGCTTGACCATCCGATAACCTAAACCTCGAACGCTCTGGATAAGCTTCGGCTCGCGCGAATCGTCGATTTTCCTGCGGAGCAGCTTAATGGAGGGCATCGACGGCATTCAACGTAACTTCCTTATCGAGGCCCCATACTTGATCTAGCAGCTGCTCGCGACTGAGCACTCGGCCCGCGTTGGTCATGAAATAGGACAACAGCTGGAACTCGCGCTTCGTGAGCAAAATCCGATCGGCGCTCCGGCTAACTTCAAGCGTACGTGTATTAAGCGCGAGGTTGCCGATTCGCTTGATTTCTTCGTTCCACTCCGTCGCCTTTCTTCGCTCCAACGCATGGATCCGGGCGAACAGCTCGTCGAAATCGAACGGCTTCACCAAATAGTCGTCCGCTCCGGCCATCAAGCCCTCTACCCGATCGGGAACGGTATCCCGCGCGGTCAGCATCAAGATCGGCGCCCTGTCTTGCTTGCCCCTGATTAATCGGCATAGTTCGGCGCCGCTGATCGTAGGAACCATCCAATCCAGAAGGTAGAGATCGTACGGACTGGCGGACAGCTTCTCCAACGCCTCTCCGCCATCCGTCACCCAATCCGATTGGTGATATTGCTTATTAAGCTTATATAGCAATAGCTTTCCGAGCTGCCGATCGTCCTCTACCAATAGAATGCGCATGGCTTCCCTCCGGAGCGATAGGTATTCTTTTCCATTGTAAACGATTTAACTGAAATGAACATGAAAAAACCCCGAACCTGGTTACTATCGGGGGTTAAGGCGATACGCTATACTTTGGCTCTTATCATTAAGTAAAGGAAATACGGCGCGCCGATGACGGCAACGACGATTCCGGTAGGAATGCCCGACGGCTGCAACACCGTTCGGCCAATCGTGTCCGCCGCGATGACGAGCAGCGCGCCGACCATGGCGGATGCCGGGATCAACGCTTGATGCTTCGTTCCGATCAGCCGCCTTGCCAGATGCGGTCCTATCAAGCCGACGAAACCGATGCTGCCGCTTACGGATACGCACGAGCCGGCAAGCCCGACCGCCGCTATTAGCAACGTCGCTTGTTCTCTCGTCACTCTCGCGCCGAGTCCGACCGCCATCGTCTCGCCGAGATTAAGCACGTTAATCGTTCGCGCCTTAAATAATACATAGGGTAGCAACACGACCAGGAAAGGCAGCAGCGCCAGTACGAACTTCCAGTCTTTGCCCCAGATACTCCCCGCCATCCATGTCGCATAAAACTGGTACTGCTCCGCATTGATACGCTGCGTCAATACGATAGTAACCGCGGTAATGCCCGAAGTGATCGCGATCCCGTTGAGCAATAACCGGGTCGACGATAACCCTCTGCCTGGGCGGAAAGACAAGAAGAAGACGAGCCCGGCCGTCAATCCGGCGCCGATCCAAGCGAGCAGAGGCAACAGATAGACGGGCGCGGCTCCGGGCGTCGTATAGAACGCGGTGAATACTAGCACGAACAGTCCCGCGCCTGCATTAATTCCGATAATGCCGGGCTCGGCCAGCGCATTGCGCGAGATCGCCTGCAAGACGCAGCCGGCAACGCCGAGTCCCGCGCCTACCAATACGGACAGTACGATTCGAGGCAACCTGAAATCGAACAAAATAAGCTTCTGTTCGCTGTTTCCCCCTCCGAACAACGTTCGAAGCACCTCTAGCGGCGTAAGCCGGGTCGTCCCGGTGTTCATGCTTACGATGAACACGAGAAGGATTAGCGCGCCTAGAACGGACAGGATCAGTAGGTTTCGTCTGCGCTCGCGTTTGTGCGCATCCGAGGATAGGTTTAGCATCAGAGCGCCCGCTCCTCCTTAGCCGCCAAGTAGAGGAAGAACGGAACGCCGATGATCGCGATCAGCGAAGCGACCGGAATGACGGATTGCGAGCTGAACATGCGTGCCGCCAGATCGGCGAAAATAACGAGTAACGCGCCCAACACGCCCGAGCAGGGAATGATCCAGCGATAATCGACGCCTACCAGCTTCCGCGTAAGATGCGGAATCAATAAGCCGATAAACCCGATCGAGCCCGCAACGGACACCGCCGCGCCCGCTAATACGAGGACGATCAGCATGCCCGCTGCTTTAACGCGTCCGGTTCTGAGACCTAAGCCGCGCGCGACGTCTTCACCCAGGCTAAGCATCGTAATCGAGCGCGACAGGAAGATGGCGCCGACAAGCGCGGCCGCTACCCACCGGAACATAATTTCGAGCTGAGACAATCTAATTCCGGCTAACGTTCCAGCATACCAGAAGGAAAGATCTTTACCGATGTGGTAATAGAGGGCGACGCCTTCGCTGAGCGCGGTCAAGAGCGCCGTAATCGCGGCCCCCGCCAGCACGAGCCGGAGCGGCTTCAGCCCTCCCCTTGCTATCGAGCTCAAGAAGAACACCAGGCCTACGCCGACGCCCGCGCCGAGAAAGGCGAATAACAAATGATATTTAAAGGGCAACTCTTGAAAAAACGCATAAATAAGCGCCAAAGCGAACCCTCCGCCGGCGTTCAGTCCAAGCAAGCCCGAATCGGCAAGCGGATTGCGGGTCATTCCTTGCATCATAGCCCCGGCGACCGCCAAGCATGCGCCGATAATGGCTCCGCCCAGCACTCTTGGCAGACGCAGCGCATGGATAATCTGGTGTTGGCTATCGTCCGGATTGAATTGGAATATCGCTTTCCAGACCGTGAGGAATCGAATGTCTTTCTCCCCGAACGTAACGCACAACGCGATTCCGACCACGAGGGCGACCAGCCCTCCGACCACGATGGCCATGCCTGCCCAAGGACGGGCATAGACTTGATCCCTCGCTGCAACCGCGCGCGAATCGACGCCAGCCTCTTGATGATGATTCGTACTCATAATGGCCACCTTTGTTCCTGCGAAATCTACTCTCAGAGCTTGCTCTGAATCCTCATTGTAATTGATAATAATTCTCAACGTCAATGTTGACTCTCCCTTTCGCCCGATAGGCACTCAGGAAGAGCCGCTCTGATTACAGGCCCAGCCACCATTCGGCAGTTGGAACAGCTGGGACCTCGCCGACGGCAACCGGTTCGCCAATACGCGGCGTCGCATGGGTGACTCCTCGCTCCGCGGCAGCCCGTACGACTCTCTTAATGGGATCGCTCCATTCATGCAACGCTAGCGTGAATGCGCCCCAATGGATCGGGACGAGCACGTCGCCGCGGACGTCGATATGCGCTTGAACCGTCTCCTCCGGCATCATATGGATCGACTTCCACCGTTCGTCATATTGCCCGCACTCCATTAACGCGAGATCGAACGGACCGTATTTGTCTCCGATATCCTTGAAGTGCGGCGCATACCCGCTGTCGCCGCTGAAGAAGACCTTCACATGCTCGCCGGCAATGACCCAAGAGCACCACAACGATCGATCCCGATCCGTCAATCCTCTGCCCGAGAAATGCCTCGCGGGCGTGCAGGCCAGCTTCAAGCCGGCGAATGCGAATTCTTCCCACCAGCCGTGTTCGCTAATCTTCTCCTTAGGAACGCCCCATTTGATTAAATATGCCGCTACGCCCGATGGAACGTAAAAATGTCCGACCCGGTGCATCAGCTTGCGAATGCTGTCGCGATCCAGATGATCGAAGTGGTTATGCGAGATCAAGACGGCGTCTATGTCGCCAAGCTGATCTAGCTTAAACGGCAACGGACCACTATAACGCTTGCTATTGAAAACGGGAAAAGGCGAGGAAGCCGGACCTAGCATCGGATCAAGAAGCAATCGCTTGCCCTCTATCTCCAGCAATACCGCGGAATGTCCGAACCAGAATGCGCGAGCGGATCGTGCGCCGACCGGGTCCGCCTTGGCGAGAGGAACAGTCGGAATAACGCGTCCCGGTCTTAGCTTGGATTTAATCCGATAATAATCGCGAATCATCCCGCCCAGCGACTTCAAATCGGTATTAAGCGACGTCGGAACAAGGTTCTTATATTTGTCGGCCATGGGTCATTTACTCCTCTGCGGTTAGGGATAACGCTCAAATTGTGACACGATCGGGTCGGGAATACAAGGACGGCGGCATAAGAAAAGGGCAGCCTATGGCTGTCCCCTCCCCTACTCCTGTTTGCTCTGCGCGCCTGCCGCGATAAGCTTAGCCGCCAGAGAGTCGCGTTTCCAGCTCTGCGCCAATAGCAGCATGCGATCCTTTTACCCTTGCGTTAACGGCTCGAGGCTCGCGCCGTAATCGATCAGATGCCGGAATGATGTGGAAATACTCCAATATCCGCCATTATATCCCCCTGTTGTCCAAAAGGCTATGGCTAAATTCGCGCATATTTCCAGCCCGAATGACGGAAGCTAAAGCCAAAAAAAGGATACATGCCCATGGAACTGGCGCAATGGCTGGACGAGCGATTGAGCGGACGTCGAGACGTGATCTGCCAGACCATCGACAAAGGCAGCCATCGCTTTACCGTCTATTATCTGTCCAATGCCATCGATCTCACGATGCTGCAAAACTACGTGTTGCGACCCTTGCTAGAACGTTCTCCTACCGACGCGAAGCAGCTTCATGCCGATATGTTCGTCAACAACACCTTCTTCCCGGCGCTCAGCAAGCTAGCGCGCACCCCCGACGAAGCCATGAACGGCTTATTGGACGGTCAAGCGTTGCTATGCGTAAGCGGCGAGCCGGCCGGCCTTCTCTTTCCGTTCCATCAGAACGCCGGGCGTGCGGTGAGCCTATCGGAGAACGAGAAGACGATTCGGGGTCCGAAGGAAGCGTTCGTGGAGGACATCTGGACATGCCTGTCTCTCGTTAGGCAACGCGTGAAAACCGATCGGCTGGTCGTAAAAGAATACGCGATCGGCTATGAGTCGAGCACGCACGTCATGTTGCTCTACATCGACGACGTATGCGATCCGGAGCTCGTCGCTAACGTGGACAAGAAATTGGGTTCGATACATACGAAGCGGATACAAGACAGCAATTTTATCGAAGAATTCTTGGACCGCCGATTCTCGCCTTTCCCGATCATGCTGAACACGGAACGGCCGGACGTCGCGTCCGCGGCCTTGTTCGAAGGGCGTGTCCTGATTTTGACCGACGGAACGCCTAGCCATCTCATTGCTCCCGCGACGTTGCTCGCCTTCATGCAATCGGCCGAGGATTATTACCAGAGCTTCTTTTTCAGCAGCTGGGTTCGGATGATGCGCTACTTGTTCTTCTTCGTCAGTCTCATCTTGCCCTCCGCCTATGTCGCCATCACGACGTTCCATCCGGAGATGCTGCCGTATTATCTCCTAATCTCCATCGCGTCCAGCCGGGACATCGTGCCTTTCCCCGCGCTAGTGGAAGCCTTGATCATGGAAGTCGCGTTCGAAGTCATGCGCGAGGCCGGACAGCGCATCCCGTCGATGATCGGACAGACGATCTCGATCGTAGGCGCTATCGTGCTGGGGCAAGCGGCCGTGCAAGCCGGCATCGTATCCGCGCCAATGGTCATCATCGTCGCCTTCACCGGTATTTGCTCCTATATCGCGCCGCACTTCTCGATGACGCTCGCGATTCGCTTCCTTAGATTCATGTTACTGCTCACGGCAGCCATGTTCGGTCTGCTAGGGCTGTTGATCGGCATCTTCTTCGTCTACATTCATCTACTGTCGCTCGAATCGTTCGGCACGCCGTACTTGTCGCCGTTCATTCCTTATAACAAGCAACAAGCGAAGGATGCGGTGGGACGATTCCCTTGGCCGAAGCTGATACGCCCCAAACGATGACTTAGCAGCCTGAAGGTAGGTGATATCACAAATGGTTAAACCCTTCAAGCTTGTGCTCCGTTGGTTGAAAATAAGCCTGCTCACGCTATCGCTTCTATTCGTCGCCGGATGCTGGTCCAAGGAAGAATTGAATGACCGTACCTTCATCACCACGTTGCTCGTCGACCGTACCGACGCGGGGGAGACCGAGGTGTCCGCGTTGTTCATCTTGCCTAACCGGCTGTCGGCCGGCTTAAGCCCTTCTCCGAACGAGAAGCCGTACACGCTAGTCACGCGCACGGGGCGGAATGTCGCCGAAGCGATTCAGAAGCTTCAGGAGGAGCTTTCCAGGAGCGTCAATTGGGGGCAAATGCGGGTCATCGTAATCGGGGACAAATACGCTAGGGCAGGCATGGCGCCGCTGTTCGACTATCTCCTTCGGGCACCGGATTTCAGACTTCGCGTCTTCGTGTTTTATTTCGACGGCCTCGTCAAAGATCTCGCGAAGCTCGATACGATATTCGAGCGTTCCCCCGCGGAAATTTGGCGCGAAGCCGCTCACACCCAGCGCGTTCCGCCCGTGACGATAAGAGACTTGCTCTATTCGCAATGGAACAATTTGGGAGACGGTTTTATTCCGGAGCTGGATCTGCACACGGTCAAGCTGCCGACGGAGACGAAGACGGTTCACTGGTCGGGCATTGGCGGAGCCGCCCTCATGAAGGACGCCAAGATCGTATCCAAATTCACCAAAGACGAGACCAAGGGTATTCTGCTGCTGACGAACCGAATTCGCGAATTGATCGTTACGGCAAATTTGCCGGACAACAAAGGCGAACCCTTCAGCGCCAGACTTTTCGGCATTAAACCGTATACGCGCGCCGTTCGTCAAGGCGATCGGGTTCTCATTCGCGTCGATATCGAAGCCGAAGGGGATTTAATGTCCATTCACGACGGCTTTGATCTCGAGAAGCCCGCCAACATCGTCAAGCTGGAGAAGGCGCTTAGCCTCAAACTTCGGGAATTGGCGGAATCCGCCGTCGAACAAGCCCGCCGCAACAAGTCGGACGCCTTCCAGTGGAGCGAGTACGTAAAGTACGAATCTCCGGCATTATGGCGAGAGTGGTCCGACGATCTCCGCGATCAATTAACGATGAATATAAGCGCGGATATTCGAGTCCACGTACATTTGCGAAGCACGGGCGTCAATCGCAGCTCTAAAAAGTAACAAGGGGGGAATCGGACGATGCTCATTCTTGGATTAGGCTTTTCGATAATCGTCTTCTATCAGGTGGCTATGCTGCGCAAAAATAAATTCGGCAAGCGCGAGAAGCTGATCGGCTTCGCCGTTACCGGCGCCGTGTTTCTATATGCCGCGATGGGCCTCTTCTTCCCGGATTGGGCTAGTCCGAATAAGCCGATTCGGTTCGTCTTCGAACCCGTGCAGCGTTGGCTGCTGCAAATTCCCGAATCGCCAGGTTCAAGCGAATGAACAAGAACGGGTCCGTCACCAATCTGCAGCTCGGCTCGCTCGCGTTCACGTTCGTGTTCTCGACGGCGATCGCCTTCATCATTAGTCCGCTCGCGGAAAAAACCTCCACGACCGGTTGGTGGTGTATTCTCTTCGGAGGCGTAATGGGGCTCGCGCTCGTATCGTTCGGGGCTCGTTACGCGATGCATCAGCCTTCGGAGTACGCCGGCGTGCATGGGAAGAAGGTAGTCGGCAAAGCGGTCCACACCGTTATTTTGCTGCTGATCTCATTCTTCCTCCTGCATCTGGCTTCGTTTATTTTGCGGGAATTCACCGATTTCTTCGTACTGACTTATTTGCGCGAGACGCCGCCGATCGCCGTATCCGTGTTGGTAATGGGAGCGGTCGTCGCTTTAACGCAATCCGGCATTCCCGCCGTTTTCCGGTTCGCGCAGGGCACTTTCCTGTTCATTGGTCTGTTCTTCCTCGTTAAGCCCTTGTTCTTCCTCAACAACCTGCATGCTCCGATCTGGCACGAGCTTATCCGCATCCGCGACTGGAAAATGCTGTGGACGCAATCGTTCTGCATTATCCCGTGGTTCGGTGAGCTTATCTTGTTCTTGTTCATCATGCCGCATTTCGCTTCTCCCAAACGGATCCGGAAAGCGCTCTGGTGGGGCGCTTTGGCCGGCATGTACATCTTCATCGCGGAGTATGTGCTGATCATCGTCTTCTTCGGGCCTAATCTCGCGGCCACGCTTGTGTACCCGGCGCTTGAAGTAGCCGGATTCATCCATCTGGGCGACTTCGTTCACGATATGGATGCGATCATCGTAACGATCTGGTTCACCGCGTTCTTCATTAAGCTGAGTATCCTGTTCGCCGTAGGAACGCTCGTTGCTTCCCAGGCGCTAGCGCTCAAAAACTATAAGTTCATTACGGCTCCGATAGCGGCATTCGTCGTCCTTTTGTCGGTTCACCAAGCGAAGAACCCGGCGGACTTGTCCGATTTCTTCGACAGGTGCTGGGCCACATACGCCCTTACGATCGAGTTATTGCCGTTTCTCTATCCGCTCGTCACTTGGATGAGGCGGCGCATCGGCAAGCCTGTCGTCTAATGTCTGGTTCCCATCGGATAACGATCCGGGAGGAGCACCTATTCTGGCTGGAGGTGTTGGAGGATCATGCGCATTTTCTGCGGGAATACTTGTCCTCGTCGGAAACCGCATGGTGGCAAGCAACCGAACGCTATATCGCCCTGTTTCATGAAGCCGTCAAGCAAGCAACCGCATTGCCCGATGACGCGCCCGCCTCCTCCGAGCCCATGATCGCGTTCGCCCGTCAAGCGTACCCGCTTGCGGAATCCTATTGCCGGCTCGAAGGACAGATGCAGCAATTACGCCTATGGAATAAAGTACGCCGCGGATGAGCTGCTCTCACGGGCAACGCTGCGGTTTCTGGAGCACCATTTTCCGGAATCGTGCTACTTCATGCGCAAGCTCGCCCTGTTCGTCCCGGACGCGCCGTCGTTCGAAAATTGCCTGTTAACGAAGCCATCCTACATCGCTTACTAACATTCAACTAATATTTACTAGATAATTTTCCTAATAAGCTACGTTTATTCTTGTATTAACGACAACAATCGACTACACGGAGACCAGGGTGAGAGAGCGAATGCATAAAGTAGTAGGCATCGGAGATTGGAAGAGCTCGGATAACGTCGCGGAGACCGTCGTAACTTACGCGCTTGCGACATGCGTCGCGGTTACGGCCTATTGTCCGGTACGCAAAGCCGCCGGGATGATTCATATTTTGTTGCCTGCGCCACATACGAAGAGCGACGAGTTACAGCGTCCGAGCCGATTCGCCACGACTGGAGTACCGCTGCTCATACGTCATATGAAGGAACGTTACGGCTGCAAGAACGAGACGTTGGTCGTGAACGTGTACGGCGGAGCGACTTCGATGAAGCGCCGCAATCCGTTCATGATCGGCGACCGCAACGTAGAGCAAGTCCAGCAAGAACTGCGCAAGATCGGCATTACTCCGCGTTGCACCGACGTAGGCGGAGGGATCAGCCGTACGCTCGAAATGAGCGTCGCCACCGGAGAGATCCGCTTAAAGACGTTGCCTCTCACCTCATAATGTCCGAAGAAGCTCCCGCTGGAATAGACTGCGGCAGCTTCTTTTTTTCACATAGCATTACCTTGCATCTATTCGACGATTTGGTGAAATGCTGAATAAATCTTGACATTTCCACCCTTACCCGATTGACTTCTCTCGCTTACGAGCGGATAATACTTCGCATGCGAAATAATTAAGGGGAATCCCATTGGACGACAATCAACGCGTCATGCAGATTTTTCAAGCTCACCGCGAGATTAATAAAGCTTTCTTTCAGTTGTTGCTCAAGGCCGCGAACCAACATAACATAACGCCCGTTCAACTTGTCGTGCTCGGCAAGCTGGCGGAACATCCGAACATGAGGCTGTCCGATCTCTCCGATCGGATGAGTCTTGGCAATAGCACGACGAGCGGCATTATCGATCGCATGGTCAAAGCCGGATTCGTGTCGCGCGAGCGCACGGAGTCGGATCGGAGGGCGATCACGTTGAATTTGACGGACAAAGGCGTAGAACTGAGAAAAGCTACGGAAGCTACAAGGATGACGTTACTGCATCCGCTATTACAGCTATCCGAGCCGGATCAACGGGAATGGCTTCGCATTCAGCAAGACATTATTCGCATTATAAAACAAGTCTAGAGGGGAAGTACCGCATGGCTAACATGGTAACCGGAACAATCCGCAGGGGACCGATTATGGCATCCTTGCTTATCGCCGCGTTCGTGGCGCTACTCAGTCAAACCGTATTGAACGTCGCTCTGCCCGTAATGATGAAAGATCTGGACGTGTCCGAGAACACGATCCAGTGGCTGTCCAACGGCTATATGCTCGTGAACGGCGTGCTCGTTCCGATCAGCGCGTTCTTCATTAACCGCTTTACGACGCGCCGCCTGTTCTTGATCGCATCTTCCTTGTTCGCGATCGGTACGATCGTGTGCGCGGTATCCCCCGGTTTTGAAGTTTTATTGGCCGGCCGTCTAATCCAAGCCGCGGGAGCCGGTATTCTTATGCCGCTCATGACGATCGTCATCCTTACGATCTTCCCTGTCGCTGAGCGCGGCAAAGCGATGGGTACGATGGGTATCGCGATGATCTTCGCTCCTGCCATCGGTCCTACGTTGTCCGGTTGGGTCGTCGAGCATTACGACTGGCGCGTGCTGTTCTACATCGTACTGCCGCTCGCTCTGTTTGCCGTAGCGTTCGGCGCGTATTCCATGAGAAACGTCATTCAGACATCAAGACCTAAGCTCGACATTATCGGCGTTATTCTATCCACGCTCGGATTCGGCGGTCTGTTGTACGGCTTCAGCGACGCGGGTAAAGCCGGATGGGGCGACGCGACGGTCGTCACTTGCTTGGTCGTCGGCGGCATTTCCTTATTGCTCTTCGTCATTAAGTCGTTAATGACCGAGAAACCGCTGCTCGAGATCAAAGTGTTCAAATATCCGATGTTCTCGCTCACGACGGTCATCAACGCCATCGTAACGATGGCTATGTTCTCCGGCATGATCCTGTTGCCGATCTTCCTGCAAAACGTTCGCCACTTTACGCCTCTAGAGTCCGGTTTGCTGCTATTGCCCGGCGCGATCTTGATGGGGATTATGTCTCCGATAACGGGCATGATCTTCGATAAAATCGGAGCGCGTTGGTTGGCCGTGATCGGGTTGATTATTACGTCGATCACGACTTACGAGTTCAGCCATCTGGCCATCGACTCGTCCTATAACCATATGATGTTGGTCTATACGGCGCGCATGTTCGGCATGTCCTTGCTCATGATGCCGATTCAGACGGCGGGTCTCAACCAGTTGCCGCGCCGGTTGAACGCGCACGGCTCCGCGATGTCCCAGACGCTTCGGAACGTCTCCGGCGCGATGGGCACCGCATTGCTCGTAACGGTCATGTCGAACAAAGCGGCTTCGCGCGCGACCGAGCTCGTCGTGGCCGGCGGTTTCGATCCAACGGATCCTAAGAACGAAAAGCTGATGAGTCCGATCGTCGACGCGTCGACGATCTACGGCATTAACCAAGCGTTCGTCGTCGCGACTTGGATGACGGTCGCCGCGCTCGTGCTGGCGTTCTTCATCAAGAAAGCGACGCCTGCGGAAGAGACGCCGGCTGTAACGCCGGCTGGCGAAGTTGCACCGGCAAAAAGATAATCGCGTTAACGTAACAAGGTTGAGCGGAAGTTCGCTCAACCTTGTTTATTAATTCGGTTCACCCTGTATGCTATAATAATCCAATATTTGCGACAAAAGGGGATGTTGGACGATGGCGCATTACTTATTCGATCAGCTTGCGTTCGTGCGCGGCAACACATTGAAGGCGATGGACGGAATTACGGAAGAGGAAGCCGAACGTATTCCCGACGGCTTCCGCAACCATATTCGTTGGAACCTCGGCCATATCTACGTCGTGCTGGAGCGGTTCGCTTTCCATTACATCGGGCTTCCGTTGCAACTGCCGGAAGGTTTTAAGGCGCTATTCGAATACGGTACGACGCCGCTTACTCCGCCGGAAGGCATAACGCCCCCGACGTTGCCGGAGCTGGAAGCTTTGCTGCGCGGACAATTGCAACGCATACAGGACGCGCTCGGCGACAGGATGCACGAAGAGATCGTACCGCCGTATAAGACGTCGACCGGCATTACGCTTGGTTCTCCCGAGCAATTTTTGAGCTTTAACCTGTATCACGAAGGCATGCACCAGAGCATCATTAAGCAGTATAAGAAAATGATCAGATAACGGAGACCTCATGAATAACCCGACATCTATAGAACCGCACGCAAACCCGCTCGCCAGCGAAGCGGATTCGTTCATCCGCGACTGCTACCGCGAGCTTGGCGAATCAATCGAGCGTACGGAGCAGCGCATCCGGCAAATCCACGAGGAAGTCGCTCGCACCGGAACCTATACCCATACGCTCGAAGAACTCGCGCATGGCGCCAGAATGGCGTGGCGCAATTCCAACCGTTGCATCGGACGTCTGTTCTGGAACCGGCTGCACGTATTCGATTGCCGAGGCTCGACGACCGAGCAATCGGTGTATGAAGCGCTTCTTCGGCATATCGAATACGCCACCAACGGCGGAGAAATCCGCTCGACGATCACCGTCTTCCCACCGTCGACCGTGCATGGAAACCCGATTCGGATCTGGAACCATCAACTGATCCGTTACGCGGGATACGTCGCTCCGGATGGCGGGATCGTCGGAGACCCCGCTTCGGTCGCCTTCACGAAAGCTTGCGAGTCGCTCGGTTGGCGCGGGGATGGCACGGCGTTCGACTTATTGCCGCTAGTTATCCAATGCGGGGACAACGCGCCGAAAGTATTCGAATTGCCTAAGGATATCGTCGTGGAAGTGCCGATTCGGCACCCGGAGATCGATTTGTTTCCAGGCGATGTTATCAAATGGTATGCCGTGCCGATCATCGCCGACATGCGGCTAGAGATCGGGGGCATCAGCTATGCGGCCGCTCCCTTCAACGGCTGGTACATGGGGACGGAGATCGGGGCGCGCAACCTGGCCGATAAATCCCGATACGACTTGTTGCCCCGGATAGCTGCAGCCATGGGGCTCGATATGTCCTCAAGTCTGTCGCTATGGCAAGACCGCGCATTGGTCGAGCTGAACGCCGCCGTTCTGCACTCCTTTCGGCAGCACGGCGTAAGCATCGTCGATCATCATACGGCAGCGCAACAGCTCGGAACGTTTCGGAAAAACGAGGAGAAAGAAGGGCGCGACGTAACCGGCCGGTGGTCGTGGCTCATTCCTCCGATGTCCCCAGCGACTACCGATATTTTCCACAGTTCGTTCGAAGATCGGGTGTTAAATCCGAATTATTGGAGCCAGCCGGCGCCTTATTAATATCAAAAACCCGCTCCAAGCCTAGGCTCGGAACGGGTTTGTTCGTTTATCAGGGATTTACCGCGCCATAGTGCAAAACGAGAAAAACGGTTTGCTGTTCAAGCTATTCGCGGGGCGGCGGTACGTCTTCTCTACCCACGGCATGGATATGCTTATGTTCAGGCAGAGTTCGACAAGGGGCGGCCGTTTCGGATTGTGCGCGGCCGGTTCATGTGGGGAGAGCGAACCGACTTCAGCGGGGATAGTAGGCGTATGTAAGTACGAATAGAGAGGTGGCCGCGGCAATAAGGAGAAGAGGAACAACGTTCAGAACTACGAATAGGACTAGCGCGTAAGATAAAGCCGCGGCTACCAGCAAAACATTCTCGTAGATAATAGACGCCAGCTGCGCATCCAAGGGGACGCCCACCCGCGTCGCGAGCACCATTCGGCCCGCATAGTTCCAGAAGCCGCCGGGGATGTACTTGGCGAATTGCGAGTCGATGAATATTCTGAGCCCGCCGAATAGGCCTAGCTTTGCGCCGCGACGGTATCCCGTCGGTTCCACGCCGAAGGCGTTGACGATCAACACCCAAATGCTCGCTTGCAGCATTAAAAACGCGGCGAACAACAGCATGGACGCGTAGAACCAGCCGTCCGCGTGCGCCAAGTAAGAGGCGACGTCCGACAGCTTTAACGGTACGCTCCGTACGATGAAGAAGACGATGACCGCCACGAGCAGCGTTTTGAACACCGCCGGTACCATTCTACGCAGCATCGTCATGCTTCAAAAATATTGAATTGTATTAAATATTTGCGATTGGCCTCTACGCGGCTTGGCTTAATCGAGCCATCCGTTCTTCTCGGCGATGGCGATCGCGTCGACCCGGTTTTTGGCGTCCAGCTTCTGGATCGCCTCGGACCAATAGTTGCGCACCGTCCCCGCGGTGAGGAACAGCTGCGCGGCGATATCGCCCGCGGACATCCCTTGGCGAGCTAGCTTCAGCAGCTCGCGTTCCCGCTCCGACAGCGGATTCTCCGTCTCCGTCTCCCAGAACGAAAGCGCCAGCTCCGGGCTGACCGCTCGCTTGCCTCCGTAGACGTTGCGCAGCGCGGTCGCTAGCTCGGCGATCGGCGAGTCCTTCAGCAGAAATCCGCGCGCGCCCGCCTTCATCGCCCGCTGAAAATAACCCGAGCGCGAGAACGTCGTCAAAATAATGACGAGGCAAGGATCTTTATCGGCACGAAGCCGTTCGGCGACGTCGAGCCCGGTCAGGACGGGCATCTCGATATCTAGCACGCACAGGTCGGGCTTCAGCTTGCGAATCATCTCTAACGCTTGCTCGCCGTTTTCAGCTTGGCCGACGACCTCGATATCCGGCTCCAAATCCAATAGCGCGCTCAGCGCGCCCCTCAGCATTCCCTGATCTTCCGCTAATAGCACTCTCATGCGCGCGTCTCCTCCCGCGATGTCGTGTTGACCTTCGGTACCGTAATCGTCATTCGGGTGCCTCGCCCGTTAGGCGAGTCTATGTTCAGCTTCCCGTCGACCAAATTCAATCGTTCCTGCATCCCTCTAAGTCCGTTGTGACCAGGCGGCGTAACGTTCGGCCCTCCACCATTGCCGGCAATTCCGACGCCGTCGTCCGATACGGTCAGACGGTGCAGTCCCGGCTCTTCCGCCCAATCTATCGTGCACGTGCGCGCGCGGCTGTGCTTGACGGCATTCGTTACCGCTTCGCGCAGGCACATGCCAAGCAAATTGTCGAGCAGCGGATTGATCGCGATGCTTGCAAAATCCCCTTGAAGCTTGAGGCCGATCGATGCCGTCGAAAGGATTCTTTTGGCGTTAGCCAGCTCATCTTGAATCGTCACCGCGCTCATGTCCGACACCAACTCTCGCACTTGCTTAAGCGCGGCGCGGGACGTCATCTGCACGTCGTAAATTTCCTGCTTGGCGCGCTCCGGCTTGCTATCGATCAGCTTCTCCGCCAGCTCGCTCTTCAGCGTAATCATCGTAAGCGTATGACCTAACGTGTCGTGCAGCTCTCTGGAAATGCGCTGCCGCTCCTCACTCTTGAACAAGCGCGCGATCTCGTCGTTGGCGAGCTGCAGCTGCGTTCGAAGGCGCTGCGAGCGACGGCTAACGAGCATCGCGACCGGTAAGAGCAGCAGGGCGAGAATCGCGGGCAACAATTGCAAGAAATCGTCCATCGTGCCCGTCGTTTCGTACCGCCATAAGTCGAGGCCGAACAACGCGAACAAGCCGGACAGGCCGATGGCGATTTCCCGCACCGACGGAAGCAAGCCAAGCAACGATACGGTGTAGAAGGCCATGTAGATGAAGCTCTCGTGGTACCTCCAGATGAAGTACCCGATAATGACGAGATGAACGATAATCGCCGCGAGCCGCCATTGGGTTCGAAGGAAGCCGATAACGTAACAAGCGATGAACACGATCAGAAGCGGAAAGCCGATCCATTGCTCGGCTGGCGACTGTTCGCCAACCGCCGCGAGCGGGAACAGCATGTAGATCAGCCACACCATGACCAAGACCAAAGGCGGCCCCTCTTGGGGCCGCCTGAATAAAATTTTGCGAATGCCGGACGGTAGGCGTAGACGCATCGTTAGATCGCTTCCTGTTTTTTCATGATATAAGAGGATAAGGCTAGGAATACCGCAACATAACCAATCAGAATAAGTACGCCGTTCCAATCTACCGAGGCACCTGCGACGGCGTCCCATGCTCCTTGGCCCAACCGGTACGTTGGCGTCGCATGAGCGATTTTCTGCATCGTGTCCGACATCGATTCGACCGGGAACCATAACCCGCCGAGCATGGACAAGCCCATGTAGCAAATCATCGACAGCACTTGGACGAAGTCGGCGTTCTTAATCGAACCGATCAGCGTGCCGATGCCCATGAACGTGAAGCCGCCGAGCCAGATGAACAAGCCGCTCGTCAGCCATTGCGAAGCCGACATGTCGACATGTTTCACGAAGCCGCCTACCATGAACATGATGAGCACGATCGTCAAGTTAATGAGCCCTTGCGCCATCACTTTGGAAGTCACGTAGGACCAAGTCGGAAGGGGCGTTATCCGGAGCAACGATAGCCAGCCCTGCGTGCGCTCCTTCGACAGACGCTGCGCGAACGAGGTCAGGCTAGCCCCAACGATACCGTAGACGGTCATGGACATCAGGTAATACGAGCTCCAGTCGACGTTGCCGACTTTCGTATCGCTCGGCACCGTATTCGTGAAGATGAAGTAGAAGATAACCGGCATAATAACCGAGAAAATAACGAACCGGCGGTTGCGCACCGTGCGCAGAAGCTCTGCCTTGCACTGCCCGAATGTCGCTCTTAAGGCGGTCGAATTCATCGTTATTGGTCTCCCTTCTGTTGAATGAGCGCTTGGAACGCATCGTCCAACCCGCCGCTCTGAATTTCGATATCCCGCATCTCGTAGCGCCGTTCGATCAGCAGCGTGATCAAGCGATCCGTATCGGCGCTATGAAGGGTTGCGCGGTGTCCGTTCCATTCGACCTTCTTCACGCCAGGCAGCGCGCTGAGCGAATCCGTCGTTACCGATGCACCCGCCGTGAACGAAATGACTCGGCCGGTCGTCTCCGCTTTGATCTGGCTCGGCGTTCCGTCGGCGATGATCTTGCCTTCGTTAATGACGACGACGCGGTCGGCCAAGCTATCCGCTTCCTCCAGGTAGTGCGTCGTAAGCACGACGGTTCTTCCTTTGTCGGCCATCGCGCGGATCGTCTCCCAGAACAGCTGGCGGGAAGTAACGTCCATGCCTACCGTAGGCTCGTCGAGGAAAATAATGTCCGGATCGCCCGCCGCGGCGAGCGCGAAGCCTAGTCTACGCTGTTGTCCGCCGGACAAGGACGAAGCCATCTTGTCCTTCTCGTTCTCAAGTCCGGAGATGCGTAGCAGTTGCTCCAGCGACTGCGGCTTCGTATAATAGCTGCGGAACAGATTGATCGTCTCCGCTACTTTCAGACTGTCGATAACGTTGACGTCCTGCAGCATCGCGCCGATGCGATCGCGCACTTGGATGTCCTTAGGATCTCCGCCCAGCAGCTTAACCGTTCCCGACGTCGGTTGCTTCATGCCGAGAATCATCGAGATCGTCGTCGTCTTGCCCGCGCCGTTCGGACCGAGCAACGCGAACACCGTGCCCCGCTCCACTTTCAGGGATAGATCGTCTACCGCTTTTTTACCTTTGTATATTTTCGTTACGCGCTCCAGCTCGATAGCCACGTTCATTGCTCACCACTCCTTATGCACACATCTTATCGCAACAACCGGCGCATTCCTACGCATTAAAATAATGAGATGGAGATGATAATTGTCATGCGCGGAGAGATGACAACGCCAACCCCTCCTGAGCTTATATGATATTTTTTATCATATAAGTTAGTTGCAAGCACTGTTATGGCGCGTATCCGATAATTTATATCGTAAAATGCGTGTGTTGGGCGGATTTATCTTCCTCAGCGGCGATTATCTGATATTTTATATCGCATAGTCGGGGCTAGCGTTGGGTCGCACGGCTTATCCGTTAGTTTATATCGTATAGCTGAAAAAAAAGCTGCGGCGGCACGCCTCTCGGCAACCGTCGCAGCTCTATGGGTTATCCTTGATACAATACCGCCTCAAGCCGGTCCAAGTTTTGCTCGTTGGCGCCTTCGGCGATCGGCTTGATCGCTTCGTAATCGCGCTCGTTCTCGAATTGCTGGCGGAACGTGATCTTCGTGCCTCCGTCTACCGCTTCCAGCAGGAAGGTCGCCGTGAAATGCGGTTGCGATTCGTGGCGCACCACGAGCCGTTCCGGTCTTGCGATTTCGACGAATCGCAATTCGTTAGGAAATTGGACGCCGTTCGGACCGTGGAACATGAATTTCCAATCCCCTCCCGCGCGGAAGTCGAACACCTCGAATACGCTCGCAAACCCGTTCGGCCCCCACCAAAGCGTCAGCAGCTCCGGGTTACTGAACGTCTCGAAAACCTGCTCGGGTGAAGCATGCAGGATGCGGGAAGTGGCTAGCTCGTTTGCATTGGCGTTAGTGCTCATTATCGATTCCTCCTTGGATTCTGATTATTGCCGTTACTTCCTCTTCTTCGCCGGCTTGTCCTTGTTCTCCTTCGCCCGGAACTTTACCATCTCTGCGATCAAAGCAAGCGGGAGCGGCTGATTCATCGGTAACTGGATCACAGATTTGGATACGACATAAGACGACAACTGGTCCTTGAATACTTCGAATACTGTGAACGGCGGCGGAAACGATAGCGAATAGTGCTTCGTGTATGCAGAGTAATAAATCAATTTGCCATGATAGTCGAAGGCTGGAATCTGGTAGCTGATCCCTTCCGTCGCTTCGGGTTCGGCCTCTCTAACCGTACGTCTGATGAGCTCTAGACCTTCCTGAACATCCTTCGGAAAAGTG
This sequence comes from Cohnella yongneupensis, assembly GCF_042655785.1. Taxonomy (NCBI): domain Bacteria; kingdom Bacillati; phylum Bacillota; class Bacilli; order Caryophanales; family Paenibacillaceae; genus Cohnella; species Cohnella yongneupensis. The sequence continues at coordinate 46,581 of NZ_JBHSNC010000047.1, read as the reverse complement.
CCAAAGTCCGGCGGGCGTTAAACGCTCCAGCATGACGAGCCAGGCATACGATACGTCGCCCTCTCCAGCCAACCGTTCTTCCGGTCCGGGTTCGACCGCTTCCACGACAGGCTCGGGCAACCAAGGTCCGACATAGCTTTCGCGGCGCCTTCTGGCGGATTTCAGCACGTTGAGGCAACGGTTCGTCGTAAGCTTGGCGAGATAAGCGCCGGGATGCTGCATCTCGACCGGTTCTGCGGAAGCTAGTCGTTCGAATACGTCCTGCACCACGTCTTCCACGTCCGATACGGAACCGAACATCCGATAGGCGATTGCCCACATTCGGCTCCCGTGATTCTTTCCCCTTATTGTGACGCCTCCACCTTTTCTCCCCAGAAAAGACCGCCCTCCCAGTTGTAAATCGAATGCCCGTTTCCACCGTCCGGCGTGTAAGATTTCGTGGTAAAGCTTGTTTCATCGATCTGATCAAGCAAAATCGACGGACTATGGTCCGCAATGTACATATCGTGATTCGTATTCAGCTTCTCGATCTGTCCATGCTCGTTGAGCGAATAAATCTCATAAATGCTACTGTTGCTGTTCGCGAATTGGCCCAACGTAAAATCGGCCCGGCCGTCGCCGTTGTAATCCGCCCAAGCTAAATTGAAGGTGCCGCTGAAATTCAGTCTTCCTCCCATTGCCGAATAAGTCGATACCGTCTCGCCTTTTGAATCGACGACGCGCAGCTGATAAGTGCCAGAATAATTGTCGGCATAGACGCCCCCGCCGGGGCCGCCGGCTTCCGCCTCCGTATAATGTTTGCCGGCAACCATCTCTAAATTAACATAGAGTGCGTCTCCGTTCGCCGTTCGAATTTCGTTATGAGAGAGCACATACTTGCCTTCGGAATCGGGCTGCAAAACCTGCGGTGGGCTCCTATCCACGGCTCCGATCTGCTTAACCTTGGCCACGTAATCGGAAAACAGCTTCTGGTCCTCCGCGATTTTCCTGACGTCTCCGCCGAAGACAGCTTCGATGTCTTTTCTATCCAACCGATACTCATAATCATCTTGACCGCCGTTGATCACTTGGGCATCGTCGACCTTAAAGACTATATAATCCGCGTTCCCGATGAGGCTCAGCAGAATGGCCGCATGTCGGTAGAACAGCTGCTCCAACGTAAACGGATCGCCACGGTCCATGTCCATGGTAATCCCAGTGTCATTGTCGATCTTGTACTGTATCGTTATTCCATAAGGTTCTTCGGCCGTCTGAAGCACCACTTCCTCGCGCTCGACTCCGCCGAGTAACGGCAACAGATCGATCAATGCGACCACTTTGCTGTTATCTCCGACAAAATTCGTACGGTGCTCCAGTAAGGTTTGGACGTCATAGCCCGTTACTTTACTTGCCGCCGATTCGGATGGCTGCGATGGGGTTGGCTGAGCTGGAGTTGGCTGCGCCTGCGAGTTTTCCTCCACTACCGCCGGATGCTTCGGGTTCGCGGTACACCCGACTACGATCACGACGAAAGCCAGCAAGGCGATCGCGACAGCCATGACTGGACCAGCATTCTTATAAGGTTCATATGGCATATTATTCATGGGCTAAAATGTCCCTCACTTCGCGTTGATGCGCTCCTGCACCCGTTTCGGTGCGACCGTTGAAGCCTTGCTGCCGAGCAGCTTCAAGTATTGCTTATAATACGTTTTAGCTGCCGCCTTCTGACCAAGCGTCCACTCAACGTCCGCTAGATTCAAGTAAGCAACGACCCGACCCGGCGCAAGCTTAATAATATTCGCAAGAATCGGCTTCGCTTCTTTATTCCGGCCTGCTAACGATAAGAAATAGGCGTAATCGTTCAGGATAGCCACGTATTTAATCAAGCTAATCGTCGGTTTCGTCCAAGTGTCGTCAGGCGAGCCCTCGATGTCTTCTTTGGTCAGTTCGCCGCCAGCATACGACGTGAGCATAAAGGTACCCTCATACTGGCCTAATCCATACTCCAGGTATCGAATGGCCGTTTTCATGTCTTTTTTGTAAATGGCCAGCGCTTTCTCATTAGACAGTAGCAGTACAGGACCAGGAAGCTCGAAAAAATCAGAATAAGCAGCAGGATAAAAAAGTCCGGGATCTGTCGATTCTAGGAGAATCAACCCATTTACGTCCTTCTTCTTGAGCAGCGCTCGTTTCTTATCAAAGAACGCTTGAGTGGGATCTCCGACCTCGTGCGACACAACGCGAAGTGACTTTCCGTTCCATTCCAATTCGACGTTAGATTCGAAAGCGCTGAAGGGCGCCTGTGTCCATACGATCAAGCGGTTCCCTGTATACGAAAGATCCAACTTAGCCGTGTTAACAAACAAGGGGCCTTCGTCCTTGTCCATGAATACGCGTCCAAGCAGCCTAAACCGCTTCACTTGCGAATCGGTTGCCAGCAGCAAGAGCTCAATATCCTCATCATTATAGATAAACGAAACGAATTGACGCATATACCCATGCGGCAAGCCGCCCAAGGATACCTCCATCATCTGATTCGTATCCCAATTAGAATCGGCTTCATCGGACAACTCTAGCTCTTGTGCGATGAACGCATGTAATGCCGCGCTGATCTTATCGCCATTAGCGAGATCGCTAACATAGACCGGCCTCGACGGTTCCGATTGGACCACGCCTGCGCCTGCCGCGGACGCACTCGAAGGCGGCTGAACGAGCAGACCTGCAATAGCAAGGCACAATCCTATGAGCAGTACACTTCGAGACCAACGCATCAACGGCAACATGTACGACTCCGCCTTCTTTCGATAGAATATCGGAAAGTGGCTAATCCAAGCTAACCCGTACGCCACGACCGGCGCGAGCAGGAACATCCACCAATGCAGCAGGAAGCTCGCCGCGACTAGCACGATTACGCTTGTCGTCCCGACGAAATGCCAAGCGCGGGTCCATGCTTTGCAGTGCTGCGAAAGATAGAACGGCCAGAAATCCTCTTAATCTCGAAACTCTCTTGTTGTTGTCATAGGAATATAGCCTCCGTTGGTAAAAAGAGCGATCCGCCAGGGATCACTCTTCTTTGATCTTTTGGATTTTGCTCGGGTTGTTGATCTTATAAGGGACCGGATGCTTCAGCAGCTTCTTGGCCGCGATTTTCCCGTCGAACACAAGCTTGTCCCCGACTTCCAGCTCAAGCTTCTTCAGCGTGGCGCTATGGCTCGACCAAGCAAGTCCGACTTCCAATTCCGGTTCTAGCAACGCGACCGCATCATAGATAATAACTTCGTCGTCTTCCTCGGTAAAATGGTTCGGCACCTTCGCGAACTCTTGGACGGTGGCGGTCATTTTGACCTTCTCCTCCGGAAGCTGCAGCTTCTGCTTCTTGCCTTCCTTCGCGGGTGCCTTAGTCGCGGCCGGCACTTTGACCGCAGGTTCCGGCGCAATCGCCTTGACCGGTTCGGCTTGGGATGCCGGCTCCTGCGCTAGCGCATCCGCTGCCCCGGCTGACTCGTCGGGCGCCGCGACCGCTTCCGCATCTGCTCCGCTAGCGCTATCCGAAGTTCCCCGCGACCCGAAGCTCAGCGCCTGCATCTCCTTCAAGTAGGAAGGATGGATGCAATGTTGCTGTCCGTTCTCGAAAGCGATGACCGCCGTGACGGAGTCGACGTAACCAACGATATTGCAAGCCAGCGTCTGGCCGGCCCGCTTGTAGCTGAACGCCTTCGTCTTGGTCGCTTTATCCGACAGCAAGCCCCATTCCCGGCATTTCGCAAGCTCGTCTTCCGTAGTTTCGAACGCCCTATAGTCGACCGGTTCGATCGCGAACGCATGTCCCATTGTTCAGTCCACCTTTTGCTGCAAATGATTATTTTCTTTGCCGTTTACGCATGTCATTCTGATCATATCACCGACGTAGTCCCGATCGCAATTCGAAAAGACGTCCGCTTCATTCGGGTGAACTTAAACCCGTCTTCGACCGTTATATTAATGCCCGTAACGCTTAAGGTCGGAAGTTATTTCGTTGAATAAACTATCGATCGCATCATGTAATGCATCCAGCATCCAGTCAATCTACCGCGACGAACAAAAAGGGATTTCACGTTCGCCCGTGAAATCCCTTTTTCAACAAATATCCGCCGATCAGATTAACGATGCCGTACAATATTATCGACATTAACGCTAACATGCAGATGCTGACCATAACCATGTTCATCTGGAACACTTGCCCCCCGTAGATGATCAAATACCCGAGCCCCGCTTTCGAGGACAGAAACTCTCCCATTATGACGCCGACGAGCGTCAACCCCACGTTCACCTTAAGCGTAGCGATCAAGTTCGGCACGCTCGCAGGCAGCAGCACCATCCGCAGCATTTGCAGCTTCGTCGCGCCGAACGATTCCATAAGGTGAAGCTTCGTTCGGGCGATTTCCTTAAACTCGTTCTCCACCATCATGATCGTAACGATAACCGAGATGGCTACGGCCATTCCGTAGACGGAATACCGGTCTCCCAGCCAAATATAGAAGATCGGACCCAGCGCTACTTTGGGGAGCGCATTAAGCACGACCATGTAGGGCTCGAGCACTTTGGAAGCGTAGGTCGACCACCAGAAGACGACGGCGATCAACGTTCCCAGCGCCATCGACGCGACGATGCCGATGACCGTCTCCATCGCGGTCACCCGCGTATGCATGAGCAGCGAGCCATGAAAGGCAAGCTCTCGGAACGTAGTTACCAGCTTCGAAGGCTGGCTCGTCAGCAACGGATCGACCCATTTCAGTCGCGCCGCCAGCTCCCATAACCCGAGGAACGCAACCATGAGGAGCAAGCGCGACAGGGTAATTCCCAGCCGCGCCCGCTTTTGCGCTTTCAAGTAATGGGCGTAGCCGCTAGAACCCTTATCTTGAGGTAACGGCATAGCCACCCATATCCTTCCATATGGAGTTGAAGTAATCGTTGTACTTGCCCGCCTCCCGCTTGTTCCACGGCGACAAGTTGTCGCCTTCCTCGAACCGGATCGGATACTCGGAGACGATGCTGCTCGGCCGCTTGGACATGACGAGCACGCGGTCCGCCATGCTGATCGCCTCGGAAATATCGTGCGTCACGAGAACGGCCGTCTTGCCCTGATCTTTAATAATATGGAACACGTCTTCCGCCAGCGTTAACCGCGACTGGTAATCGAGCGCTGAGAACGGCTCATCCAGGAGCAGAATGTCCGGGTCGGTGACGAGCGTCCTGATCAAGGCGACGCGCTGGCGCATCCCGCCGGATAGCTGATCCGGACTATGTCCCGCGAATCCGGACAATCCGTAACGGTCGAGCAGCTCGCGCGCTCTTCGCGTAGCCTCCTCGCGATTCATGCGCCGGATTTCCGCGCCGACTAGCAAATTGCTCAGCACGTCCCGCCATTCGAATAGATGGTCGCGCTGCAGCATATAGCCGACTTTAGGAGAGACGCCCGCCGTTTCAACGCCGTCGATAAGCACCCGCCCCGTCGTCGGCTTAAGCATACCGGAGAGCAGGTAGAGCAGCGTGCTTTTGCCGCAGCCGCTCGGTCCCACGATACTGATGAACTCTCCCGGCTCAATCGCCATCCTTACGTTCCGCAACGCTTCCGTCTCTTGCTTGAGCGTAAAATAGCTGAGGCCGACGTCCTGCACTTCGATCGCGCTCATAGCCGGTTACTCCGTATCGATCTTCTTCGCGTACTTCATATCGGCGACGTCGGTCATTTTCACTTTGTCTTCGGCTTTCAGCACGCCGTTCTCGACCAATACGGCTTGGAGCGTGTCGAATTGATCCTGCGTCATGACCGGATCGGTCGTCCATGTCCCCTGCTTCTTATAGCGCTCGATCGACTGAATGATCAGCTCCTTGGAAGTACCCTCGAAGAACGGAGCGAGCGCGGCTGCGATATCGTCGTTCGATGCGGTCTGCAGCCAAGCGGCGCCTTTGGCGACGGCGTTGGAGAACCGTTGAATAACGTCCGGATGCTTCTTAATGAAGTCGGATGTCGCGACGTAAGACGTCTCAGGGTACGCCCCGAACGATTCGCCCATCGAGACCGCGTAATAGGCTTTGCCCGCATTGACTAACGTCGAAGCGACGGGCTCGAACAGTTGGATGAAGTCGCCTTGGCCGCTCGTGAACGCTCCCGCCATTGCCGGGGACGCGATGTTCGTAACGACGTTAACGTCCTTGACGCCTTCCTTCAGCAGCGTCGAATTCAGAACCATCTGCGGCGAGCTGCCGGGACGCCAGCCGATTACCGTCTTGCCTTCGAGATCGCTCCATTTGAACGACTCGATCGGGTCGCGGGATAGCAGGAACGAACCGTCCTTCATGGTGAGCTGGTAAAAGATTTTGAGCGTCTTATCGCCCTTTTGATTGTGGATGTAAATAGCCGCCTCCGGACCGACGAGCGAAATATCCGCCGTTCCCGCAAGCAGGGCGGCCGCACCTTTATCCGAGCCCTGAGCCGTATTCAAGTCGAGCGTAATGCCTTCGTCCTCGAAAAACCCTTGCGACATCGCGGCGTAGTGCGGCGCGTAGAAGATCGAGCGGATGACTTCGGAAAACTTGACGGTTACTTTGTCGGACGAGTCGTTGTTTTTGTTTCCGCAGGCGGCCATTACTACGATTAATAGGGTCGCGAGCGACAGCAAGGCGGTCTTTCTCCACAGCTTCATGGATTGATCTCTCCTTTTTCTGAATCCCGTTGTGCTATCAAGTTATGTCATTCGCCCAGATGGGGTTCGTGGTTTCCCAAGGTTTCCCAATGAATGAATAAAAGCCGGCGATCTCCGCTGATGGGAGTTCGCCGGCCCTTGGTCATTCTGCCGCTATGAAATCTTCCGCCTTCAAGTCCAACGTCCAAGGTCCCCTGACGACGGCCGTCGGCCGTATGAATTTCAGGCTCACCGTCTTGGCGCCAGGCTCTACCGGAACCTCGATGTACTCGATCGCGCCGGTCTGCTCTTTCATCTTCGCCATGGAACTTACAGCTTCGATATCGAAGTTGTAGAGCGACGAGGCCGCAGCCTCGTCATAATGCAGATCCAAGTAGACTCTAAGACTGTCGTCCGCGATTCTATCCGTCCCCGTGATCGTGACAGGGAATCCGGCGATCTCGAACGTCTGCTCAAGTTGCTCGCGGGTTTCCGCAGGCATCTTGACGGTCGTCTCGTCATTGTAGGTCACGCTAATCTCCGGGATCGTCAGAGTATAGCCTAGCGAGGCATCGGCAGACAACGGAAAATAAAATTCTCGTTGCGGGCTCATCATTGCCCTAATCGTCTCGATCGCCAGTTTCTTGCCCGAACCGTCGACAACGTTCAGCTTATCGGCTTCACCATGCAGGTATACGCCGGAGATGCCGTAATCCATAATGCTACCCTTCTCCATCGGAGGCGATACGAGCGATACCCTCGCCTTCTCGCCTACCCGATCGGTAATCGCCGTAATCGATACTCCGTTAACTCTAACCGTCGCGCCGAGATCGGCATACCCGGCATGCGCTTTCGCTTCCGACAGATGCGCGGACACCTCTATCTCGGGCTTCGTCTGCAAGATCAGCTTGACGTCCCCTCTGACGTCAAGCTTCCCGTCATGCCAGTAAGAAGCCGTCCACTCTCCCGAACTAAATGAGACCAATGAACGATCGACCGTAAAAGCCTCTCCTTGCTCGTTCACGATCTTCACCTGTTCGAAATCCGCCATATGGTCTCCCGCCATCATAATCAAGGTCATCTGGTCGTCCGAGAGAAAACCCGTAATGACTATGGAACCCTCTCCGTCTTCATCTTCGATCGTAATCGGCTGGTTCATCACATACTGAGCCGACTGCGGATCCTCTTTTTCAACGACGCCGATGCCCGGTACGAACTGCAACGCCCTCTGAATGGCCGCCCACACGGTTGTACGGTTAGCTAGTGTCGCCGATAGCAGGATGACGCCCAGCAAAGCCGCAATCATAGCCATTCGGCGCTTGCCGCTTCCTGCGGACCGTTCCGAGGCCGCCTGTCCAATGCCGAGCCGACTTCTGTCTCGAAGCGCCGCCGGGATGGGAATCGCGCCAACCTGTTCTTTCAAGTTATCGGAATCCATACTCGACACCCTCCCCCGCGCGCTCCCGTAATTTTCGCAAAGCCCGATACAGCAACGTCTTTCCCGTACCGAGCGGAATGTCCATAATCTCCGCCGTTTCGCGAATGGTGAAGTCATAGTAGAAACGTAGGATAATGACCTGCTTCTCCGCGATGTCCAGCGCCTCGATCATTTCGTTCAACGTCAAGGATAGCTTGAAATCGCCTTCGTCGCCGACCGTGATCGCCTCGTTGTATTCCGGCTTCCACCGAACCTCTTGCTTGCGCTTGCGGAACACGTCCATGGAACAACGGATCGCGATTTTGATGAGCCACGTCTTGAAGTATTGCGGTTCTTTCAACCTATTAATGGCTTTATAGGACCGGTACGCCGTCTCCTGGACGACGTCCAGCGCATCCTCCTGATTGCCGAGATAGACGTAGGCAACCCGATATAGATCCTCTTCATATTGTTGGAACAGCGCCAAGAACGCCGTCTCGTCGCCCTGTTGCGCTCTCTTCACCCATTCGATTATGACCATCACCCACTTCGCGATTACACGCTCTTATATAGATTAGACGCTATTGAGGCCGATTTGGCTTTAACCCTTACTACCTGCCCGCGATATCATGCACGAAACGCAATTTGACTCATACTATGCATCGAGCCTATTGATGCAAGATATCAACATGCGGAGGGGATTCCTTGTTGGCTAATCAGCTTATGGTCGTGGCTCATCCCGATGACGAAAGCATATTCGGGGGGGCATTGTTGCTGCGGGAGCAAGGCTGGAAAGTGATCTGCGTAACGAATGGAGACAACGCCGTACGAAGGCGTGAATTTAAAGCCGCCACGGCATTCGCGCAGGCCGAATACGAAATATGGAACTATGAAGATCGATATAACGGCGATTTTGACCGTAAGAAGCTAAGCGCGGATATTCAACGGGTTTTGAACGAAACCAATTATACCAAAATCGTTACGCACGGCTTGAAAGGCGAATATGGCCATCCTCAACATATCGCATTATCCGAAGTTATGCATGGATTAGTAAAGTCCAACTTGTACACGTTCAAATTAAGCGACCAAATATTAGATTTGAACCTACTGCTCAGAAAACTGAAGCTTCTGCGTTGTTATCGCACGCAAAACATTGAAACCTACAATAAATATGTAATTTTTGAAGGATTGGAAAAGGCGACTAACCAACCGTCGATCTGATGACGGCGCCATGACATCTCATCCAAATGATGCGAATTCGGATATCATGGCACCGTAAGGCAGTCAGCAATAGCTGACTGCTATTCTATTCTGCCCGCTTCACGCTCTTCTGCGTTTCGACCGGGTCCTCTTGGATTTTGTCGATCTGTTTTTAGAGCGTCTTCTATGTTTGTTTCTCGATTTGGAGCTTCTCCGCCTATGCGAACTGCGTACATTCGTTGTTATCGACGGGTTTTTTTGCCTTAGCCCCTTCGTCATTTCTTCGATCATCCGGTCAATGTACGGGTACAACTCGGCAACGTTGTTACGGAGCTCGCTTCGTAATTCCTTCATCAAGCTTTCTTTGTCCTGCTCGTATTTCTCGTCCAAATTCACCATTATTTGCTCCAGCGCATCGTCCAGCTCTTTATTGATAAGAGGCGACTCCATTAAGCTTTTTAACCGCGGAGCCTGCAGCATCAGATCGCGTAACTTGGCAGCCGTTCGGTGGGCTACGGCTGTCCACTGAAACCGCGCGGCTTGTTTAAACCCGCGATCCGTTAGCTCTTTGCGCAATGCGGCGTTGGACACCAGCTCGACCATCCCTTGAGCGATTCCTTTCACGTCCTGCGGATCGACCTGAATGGCTGCATTCCCGACGATCTCCGGCATGGAACTGGAGTTGGACGTGAGAACGGGCGTACCGCATTGCATAGCTTCAAGAGCAGGCAAGCCGACTCCTTCGTATAAGGAAGGAAAGACTAACCCCTTGGCACCATTATACAAACGCAATAACTGGGACTTGCTTATTCGTCCCGCGTAATGGATGCGATTCTTAATCCCGTACTCCGCCGAAAGCCGGTCAAACTTCTCTTTTACAGCTTCCGGAAGCTGATTCACGAACAGCAACTGAATATTCGCATCGAAGCTGGAATCTCGCGAAGCTTGAGCAAAGGCTTGAATGATTCGTTGCGCGTTTTTGCGATAATCGGCTGGATTGAATGCTATAACATAGGGCTTATCAACGGGAAAAAGGTGCCGCATTTCTTGCAGATCCGGCTGTTCGAGCACAAAGAAATCTTGGCAGCCTACGCCGACCGTCGTGATGTACTGCGGGTTGAATCCGATTCGTATTAAATCGTTGCGGGTGAAATGCGAATTCGTAAACAAGTGGTCGAACTTCTTAAGCATAGCTAGTTGAAGATGGTAAAGCAGGCTGCACTTCTTGTTAGGCAAATACACATCGGGATAGATCAAAGGGATAATATCGTGAACCAATGCCGTTAATCGAACCTGAGGCAGCTGCCCGCGAAGGATGACTTCCGGGTACGGCATCTGCATCGGACTTGGATAATGAAAGATGTCCAGTTGGTTATCCGCGATAAAATTCGATAATTGCACGCGGTATTCTTCCTCGGTAAGCGCGCTGTAATCAGGCTGAAAGTGATACAGCTGTATACCGGGTTGTTCGGAAAGATGCGAGAGATGGGAAAAAGCATAATTCCCTATCCCGTCAAACGCCACCTGATGCTGCGCGTAATACATATCGACACCGACTCGCATAACTGTTCCTCCCACTAATACGGAATGTATTCCCTTCGCCTTAGGATGAGGTTATTTTTTGTCCGACCGTTGTTTCTATCGCCTCGATAAATTCGGCCGCAGAGCGTTCCCAGCTCCATTGCTTGGCTGTTTCCCGCCCTTGTTTCGCCTTGATTCGCGCCATATTGCGATCGCTGTATACTTTCCTCATGATCAATTGCAGCGATCCGCAATCCGCTTCCGCCCACAATTGATCGGGCTTGTAAAGCTGGGTATAGTACAGCGGCTCGGCGGGTACGAGATGATAAGGGATCAAATATCCGTTGCTAGGCTTAATAAAATCGGTGTGTCCGCTCCAACCCGTAGCTATTACCGGCGTTTCGCACGCCATGCATTCCAGGAACGGAAGTCCTACTCCTTCACCTCTTGTCGGCGATACGTAACAGTCCGCGCCGCGGTAGAGCTCAGCCATTTGACTCGTTGTCATAATGTCAGAGAACGTTCGCACTTTGGGAAACCCTTTTTTCTTAGGAACAATAGGTTGAATCGCTTGTTCGTACCAGGACTTCGGGAAATCCCCCATCCGCTCTCCGAATGTTTTGATCAAGAGCGTTACAGGCTCATGTTCATCGAACTCTTGCAAAAAAGCTTTCAGCAAGATGTCCGGCCCTTTGCGGTGAGACCATCCGAACACGGATAGAAATACGAACGTCTCCTCTTTCTCCCCTAGCCTCTCCCGCTTCCCTACCGGATGAAATAGGTTGGCATCGACGCCATAGGAGGCAATCAAAAGGGGCACCCGGGCTCCGCCCTTCAAGAAAGCTTGACGGTTGAATTCGTTAGGCAGGATTAGACTGTCGAATTCATTACAGCCTTCGACCATTTCCTTAGGCGCTTTCGAAGTTTCCCACATCGTGCAGCTAAGCGCCTTTTTGAATACTCCCCGTTCTTCCGGACGCAGCCGCGATTCTTGGGTTAACAGTACCTGTTCCTCTTGCTTTAATTTATTTTCCAATTTGCGTAATCGCTCGATCTCCCACGTATCTAAGGTAAAGCGCTTATTCCCCATCACTTCGATTTTCACATCAACGCCGGCATCCTCCAACTTATAGGCTAATTGACGAGCACAATTGCCAAAGCCCGTTGCTTCGTAAAAGTAGTTCCGGAAAACGACCTGCATTTTCGCCACCTCCAGTGATGGGTTACCGGCAATCGGCAATATACAGTCATGTTTATGTCAACCCTCTCCAATCGGTATAGACATACGGACCGGGGATGACAAATAACGTTCCGCTATCACCCCCTGTTCGAAAGATAGCCGTCCTGCATACTGTATAAAAAGAAAGGATGGGGACCCATGTACGCCAAACCGTTCGTGCTTGCCGACTTCCATCACTCTTCCTTGCTGCAAAGTCTGATCATGCTGTTTGAAGGGCGCATAGGCGGAAGTCTATTTCGCCCTATCGGCACCGAATGGTATACGCACGGGCTTTGGCGGATGTCTACTCATCCGAACGTGGTGGACCAGTTCCTGGGTGTCGATGAAGCAACGCCGATCATAACGAGCGAAACCCTTCCCGATCTTACTTATCCTTCTATCTATTCGTACCAGGATGCAGGATTTTCCCACAAAGGCATTACTTTAGAAGCCTTCTATCGAATGCCAATGGACATCGTAATCGCTTCCATTCCCGAGCATATCGAGCCTTTTCGCCATCTCTGCAACACGCATCCGAATAAGCCGAAGCTGATTTTCCAGATCGGCAATTCTTGGACGGTTAAAGATAAGCACGTGCGAAACGTTATGGCCAGCGCAATAGTAGACGAGGTGCCTAGCAACGTCCATTTTATTAGATATCATCAAGAGTTCGACTTGAGCGTGTTCAGTCCGGACTTTTCCTATCCGGACCGCAACATAAATTCCCTTATCAATTGTTTTGCAACGGCCGGCCATTTTTCATCGGATTGGAAGTTATTCGAGCAGGTCGAACAGCTAATGCCGGATTGGGCTTTCAGAAGCTTCGGAGGGGAATGCCGCGACGGCAACGCCGAGGGTCCTACCGGTGTCGCGGAACGCATTTCGGAAGCCCGATTTATATGGCATACCAAAAACGGCGGAGACGGGTACGGTCACGTGATCTATAATAGCGCGGCTATAGCGCGTCCCCTGATCGTGAAAATGGAGTACTATAAAGACCAAATGGGCAAGGAACTCATGACGGACGGCAAAACATGCGTGGCCATCGACGGACTATCTCCCGAGGAGATCGTACAAAAAATCGTTTTCTACTCGGACGAAAAGCGGTACGCGGCTTTATGCAAAAACATTCACAGTAATTTTAAAGCTAAAGTCGATTTTAATAGCGAGGCGAAGGCGCTGCAAAAGTTTATAAAACAATTGAAATAACGTTTCGAGGATGCACAAAGAGAGCCGACGATCTCCTCAAGCGAGGGGTTCGCCGGCTCTTGGTCATTCTTTCGCGCTGGTCTAATCTCTAGAAGCCTCGTACAGCTTGCGGGCCAGAAGCGCCGGCTCCGTTCTGAAGTAAGTCATATGGTCGCCGCGCGACTTCATCAATCTGAACATGCCTAATCGGCTCGACATGTGCGGATGCCAACCGAAGCCTTCTCCTTGAGGCAATACGTTATCTTCGGTCAAATAGAGGTAACTGCGGGGCGTCTGCAGGCTATAAAATTTTTTCAAATCCAATTTCTCGAATGCCGGCTTAGCAGGCTCGGGTCTAATTTCGCTATATAACCGTTTCGCGAGCGCGAGGTCCGCCAAATTGACGAACGCATCGCGGAACAACGAAAACGGTAGCATAATCGTATCGTCCTTGGAAGCATGCCTAAGCTGTACGAACGCCTGCTGCACGGGAGGCGGGAATTGTTCGGCTACGGACTGCCCGTCGCCCAGCACGAACGCGTTCATGAAGACAAGCCTCTTAATCCGGTCAAGCACAAGCTCTGCCGTCTTCTGAACGACCGACCCGCCGAAGCTATGCCCGACCAGCACGATATCTCGCAACTTATGGGCGACGATATAGTCGGCTACCGCCTTCGTGATCTGCGCGTGCGTCACGTTCGTATTCGGATCGCTTCCGTGGCCGGGATATTCGGGTACGTAGACGCTATGCCCCATTTTGCGCAGCTCGGTAGCAACGCCGTTCCAGAAGCTCGTATCCGCCCATGATCCATGAACGAGCACGAACTTGAGCGGTTGCAAAGGCGGATAGCCGTAATAGTTGTTGTACCCGTAGTAATTGAGCGCGCGACCCTGCGCCTCATGCGTTGCGTAATACATATCGGATGTTCCTTTCGCGAGTCCACGCTGTTCTACAGCCCAGTCTATGAGCGAAACGACTTATCGGTTCGAACTAAAAAAAGAGCATGCGAGTTCTCCCTCACATGCTCTTAACGTTATACGTTTACAATTTTTCTTTAATGCTCATTAAATATTTGACTACTACGGCGAACGCTCCCACGTAATATCCCGTCAGCACGATCCAGCCCGTCGAATCCAGAGCGGATATCGCCGCAAGCACGAGAAGCGGCAACACGTAGCCCACGATATCTTTCAGGTAACCCAGAATCGGTTCGATGGAGATTTTGCCGCCGGTCAGCGATTTGATCAATCCGATCAAGAAATCGACAGCCATTGCGCCTAGCACGATCCACAGCGCGACTTCCATCCAATGCGTTAACGTACCTATCACTTTGCATCACCTCCCTTGTAGGAGGATTACTGCTCGATTACAGTATATGCCGGCACGCCGAGGGTTGTACCTCCGCAATCATTGATCTTTCGGATCTAGTCCAATTCCCGCCCTCGTGTTTGCCCGGCTTAGGATGATACTCCGCGGACATGCCCCTTCGATGGATTAATTAAAGTAATGAAAATAACGTCTATTTATGAAATAATAAATACATTAAATTAGATTATTTTCATTTACTTACACAGTCGTTTTGGGGGAGATTCACCATTCGTAACAAATTTATCATCAGCCTGCTATCGTTAAGCTTCGTGTTCCTATTAGCTTCGATCTCGAACGCCGTTCCGGTCTCGGGCGAAGCCGCACTTACACCCACAACGGCAGTCCCATCCGTCGACAATATTCCGATTCTTATCTATCACTCTTTCAGCGAGATTCCGGAAGAACTCAACGACAATACCGTATCCCCGGACAAGTTTCTTGCGGATATGCAGGCGCTTATCGATAACGGATATACGCCGATTTTCTTCAAAGATTACTTGGACGCCCAAGAGAACAAATTCGCAATGCCCGCCAAGCCGATCTTCATTACGATCGACGACGGCTACTACAGCGTCTACAAGTACGCCTACCCGATTCTGAGAGAGCTTAAGCTGAAAGCGACGATCTCCGTCATCGGCTGGGCGATGGGGCGGTCGACGAACAAGGACAACCGGACGGCGATCTTCGCGCACTTCTCCTGGAATGAAGCGAAGGAGATGTACGATAGCGGCTATATCGACATCCAGCATCACACTTGGGATCTTCATAACGAATCGGGCAAAGACAAAGAGATCAAAGGCCTCATGAAGCTGCCGAAGGAATCGGACGCCGCGTATGCCAAGCGGATCAAAGCCGACTTCCTCAAGCTAAAGACGAAGATCGAATCCGAGATCGGCAACAAAGTCATCGTCTTTACGTATCCTTACGGCAGCACTAACGCCACGGCGGAGAAAGCGTTGAAGGAAGCGGGCGCAAAGTTCACGCTGACGACGACAAGCGGCGTTTCCGACATTAAGAAGAGCCCCTATTTGCTCAAGCGTATCAACGCGGCTGGGCGGATCAAGAGCGAGGACTTGATCAAGAAAATCGAGAAGCTTTCGGCTCCCGTTGTGAAGTAAAAAAAATGCACCTCTGTTCGTCGGCTGGATGCCGGTGCGGTCAGAGGTGCATTTTAGATTACATGTTATAGCGGGTTGACCATCCAAACTCCGTTTTCTAACTCTAGCGTATAATAGCCATGGGTATTATTTGTACCCAGACTCTGCAACTCTAAGTTCACGACTGCTGTTTTCTTTTCCTCTGTGTCCGTATCTTTAATTTTGCTTAACGAAAAGTCTCTAAGCGGTTTTGTGCTGTTGCTTTCTTGAATCCAAGAATCTGGATGGTCACGTAAACCCTTATTCGCCTTCTTGGCATTCTCCGATACGTACTTTGCCGCCGTTTCGTAATCCTCAGTTTTAACCGCCGTCAAATACGCATTAATCGTTTCCTCCGGCGAAAGTTGAGACTCGTTCGTCTGGCTAGGCGGCTGAGCCGCTTCTTCCGAAAGTTGTACATCCTCGCTCGGCGTAGCCGCAACGGGAGTATCTTTGCTTCCTTTGTCGTTCAGCAGATACCCCACCAAAAAAGCCAAAACGATTATGATGACCACCGCTCCAATCAGAAGCGGTTTGTTTTTATTCTCCACTGGCTTAGCTTCTTTCTTTTTGTCCTGCTCCATCACAAAATCGCCCCCTGAAAAGCCTTTATTTTTTTGTTATATGAAATGCCGATGCTGCTACGTAAGGCGCATTCTTAATTTCCGCGGTCTGCTCTTGAGCATCCGCATGCGCGCGATCGGCATTAGCCTGATTCTGTCTCATCATCTCGCCTTGACGCATTTGCGCCTTAACGTCAGCAATTTCGTGCCGGCGCTCTTCCTCGTAGATCTGAATACATTCCTTGAGCGTATCCGCGCGCATATTTTCCAAATACATCTCGAAGGACGCTAGAGCGTGTTGGAACAAAAATGCATCCGGAATGACTTTCGGTGCATGCATTCTCGCCTTATATTCTTCGATTCTTGCAGTCAAACTTGCTCTTTCCTCGCGCCTTTTCGCTTTTCGCCTATTGGATACGAAGCGATTTAACGACCTTGCAGCCGAAGCGTAGTAGAGCGGCGCAAACGCAACGATCCACCATAAGACGCCTCCCCCCACGTAAAAACCGATTAGAGTAAACGCGACCAAGAGAGCGGCCGTAAGCTTGAGTCTATTCGTTAAGAGATACTGTCTGACTCTGATGAGAGGATATTCATCCTTCCGTAAGTCTGCCTCGCAATCGCTAATCATCTGGTTAAATCCTTGTGCAACTCGAATTTGAAAGAGCAAATCGCTTTTGGTCATCTGATTAACCTCCTACAATGGTATAATTTAGGTGTTCGCAATTTACAAATAAGGAGACCCACGTATGTACTCGTCCGTCCTAGACACCCCGTTCTTCAAAGGCCTTATAGATGTAGCGGATTATGAACAGGTAAAAGGATTGTTCTCCGAGCGGCATTATCCTAAAGGAAGCATCGTGTTTCAACAGGGCGACGAAGGCCGGGAAATGTATGTTATCCAGTCGGGCGCGCTTAAAATATACAGGCAAGATCAGGGGAGGGAAATTATATTAGGCCATCAATTCCCCGGGGAGACGATCGGCGAGCTTGAGGTTTTTCATTATGACAGCAGGAGGCTTGCCTCCGTTGCCGCAATAGAGAAAACGTCCTTGTGGATGATTCGCAAAGCGGATATGGATGCGTTAGCGAACAAATACCCCGATCTTCTACGCAAAGTCTTATTCATCGTCAGCGAGCGGCTTAATCAAGCCAACCGCAAGATCGAATACTTGTCGTTCCTAGATGTCCGGGTGCGCGTAGCCAATCTTCTGCTGGACCTGAACTCCAACTTCGGAGCCGATTCAGACCAAGGACGGCATATCCGGTTCCGCATGTCGCAGCAGCATTTGGCCAACACCATCGGCGCGGGCCGCGAATCGGTGGCGCGCGTGCTGCTCGAGCTTCAGAAGGACGGCATCATACATACGGTTAAAAAGGACTTGTTCCTTACCGACTTGCCTTCGCTTGAACGATTGGCTGGACCTGACTCGGAGCCCCAAGATGAGCGCAAGTGGCATTCCTATCATAAATACTCATAGGGAGTTAAACTTTTCGCTAATAACCCTATAATAATTTTTCCATGTCGAAATATCTGTGCTGCAGTCGACAGCTTTTTTGTGAAGTTTTACGCTATGTTTTTGTATCGCAAATCACAAACGTTTAGGTCACAAGCGATCGCATACGCATAAACCGCGCGTTTCCGGACATGATAGAGGCGATTACTCTACATTTTGGAAACAAGCGGGTGAGGAAGAATGGCAAGAAGAAGGAAGCTGATCGTGCCGGAAGCTGAGCAAGGCGTTCGCGCTTTCAAGGCGGAAGTAATGCGCAAGGAAGGCTACGACGTCGATCCGGCGAACCCGGACGACGTGAAATACGAGGTTGCCGAGGAGCTTGGCATCCCGCTGCAGCGCGGCGGCAATGGCAAGCTTACGACGGAGGAAGCCGGGCAGGTCGGCGGTCAAATCGGAGGAGCGATGGTCCGCGAGATGATCCGGCTCGCGCAGGAGAAGATGTCTCAGAGATAGGAATAATTAAGAATGAATTGGGCCGGCAGGTGTCTCGGATGAGATGCCTGCCGGCCCCTATTAACGTTATTGCGCCTTATTCTTCCGGTTCCGCCGCCCGGACAATACGATCCGCTTGATCGAAGTCTTCGTCTTCCACGATCGCTACTAACATAATATCTTTGCCGGTTACCCGGTTATCGGGCCCTCCCGAGCTATAACCGCTGGCGCTGACGCTCGACGCAGCCAATATCGCCGCATCAACGTTATCGAAATCGCCTCCGAGCGTCAGATGCCCGAGGCCCGGGAAATCTCCCGTAATCGTACCGCCGAGTTTATCTAAGCTCTGAATGCCGGTGCCGGAGTAGCCGTCGATGCGCTCGATCGCATAGTCGACCAGCTTAAGCGATTGGAGTTGTTTCACCGCTTCCTTTGCCTGATCGGGCGTCTGGAAGTAGGCGAATATCGTTCGCTCTGACATGAGAAGTTCCTCCCGTTTCCATACTTGGTACGCATGGCAAAACACTCCGGTAGTGTACGTCTCGCTTGGAGGAACTATGCGCTTAACGCTTGTAATATCATATTCCCCTTGTCGACTCTTATCGAATATAATCATCGTACAAGCTTAAGCATGTTATCGACGCCCGACAAAGGGGATTATTATGTCTACTGCTAACGAAGTGCTAACTCGCAATAACGTAAAAGTATTCGGCAAAGGTACCCGGCCCATCGTCTTCGCGCACGGATTCGGCTGCGATCAAGAGATGTGGCGTTACATCGTGCCTAGCTTCGAGGATGACTATCGCGTCGTCCTGTTCGACTACGTAGGCTCGGGGCAGTCGCAGCAAGACTATTATGATGCGGTTAAATATAACGACTTGCAAGGCTACGCCCAAGACGTGCTCGACATTATGGAGACGCTCGATTTAAGAAACGCGATATTCGTCGGGCACTCCGTCAGCAGCATGATCGGTTTGCTTGCTTCGATCCGCGAGGCCAAGTATTTCGAACGGATCGTTATGCTCGGTCCGTCCCCGCGCTATTTGAACGATCTCCCCGATTATTTCGGGGGTTTCACTAGAAACGAGATTGACGAGTTGCTTACGATGATGCAGCTCAATTTCATGGGATGGGCCAGTTATTTGGCGCCGATCGCCATGCAGAACAACGAAAGGCGCGAGCTGTCGGAAGAGCTGGAAAAGACTTTCTGCGCCCGGGATCCCCAGATCGCCCGGCAATTCGCCGAAGTCACCTTTTTGTCCGATTGCCGCAACGATCTTAAGCATGCGCCCATTCCTTCGCTCATTTTGCAATGCTCCGACGATAGCATCGCCCCGATCCAAGTGGGCAACTACTTGCATGCCCATCTTAAGGACAGCACGCTGCGGTTGATGAACGCCAAAGGCCACTATCCTCAACTAAGCCATCCCGAGGAAACCACGACGCTTATTAAACAATATTTAGGCAACCATTAAGAACCGGAGGCGCCGCATGGACCTTCAATTAGACACCGCTCCCTGCGGATACTTCTCGCTCTCGAGCGCGGGAATTATCCAATCCGCCAATCGGACGCTGGCGAATATGCTCGCTTACGAGCGGGACGACTTGCTTGGCAAGCACATCGAATCGTTCCTGTCCGTAACGAACAAGCTGTTTTTCCATACCTACTTCTATCCGTTCATCCAGCTTTACGGGCAAGTTGGAGAAATTTTCCTATCGCTTCGGGCGAGCGATCAATTGGACATCCCGGTATTGCTCAACGGCGTTCGTCAAGAGCGCGACGGCGAGACGTTCATCGATTGCGTAGTCGTCGAGATGCGTAAGCGGCTGGAGCACGAGAAGGACATTCTTAAGACGAAGAAGCAACTCGAAGAGCTGTACGAAGCGACGAACGAGGCGAACAAAAAGCTCGAGCGGCTGCACCAAGAGTACGAAATCAAGCAGCAGGAGTTAATGAACGTTAACCACCTGCTGGAGACGATGGCGCTGACCGATCCGCTAACCGGCTTGAAAAACCGACGTTTTTTCCAAGAGAGCCTGCTTGCCAACATCGCCGCGTATCATCGTGCTCGGACTCCGTTCTCGCTGTTCATCATCGACATCGACCACTTCAAGTCCATCAACGATACGTACGGGCATCCGATCGGCGACCTCGTTCTGACGAAGCTGGCGCAGTTGCTGAGAGCGGAGTCCCGCGAGATCGACATCGTAGCCCGGTTCGGCGGAGAAGAGTTCGTTCTTATTCTTCCAGGGGCAGACCGCGATGCGGCCGTACCGGTCGCGGAGAGGTACCGATCCAAGATCGAGGCTACTCCGATGGGCGACTACCGAATAACGGCGAGCATCGGAGTAGCGACGATAGCGCCGGAGGAAACGGATCAGACTGTGCTTCATAAAGCCGACCAAGCACTCTATCATTCAAAAGCAAGCGGAAGAAATCGAGTTACGCATGCGGTGGATTTTAATAAATGACGGTTTAACTTTCGGTTAATATAGTCAGAACCTCCTGAGAACAATCTCCCCCTATACTTGGGACAAGCACTCAAACCTAGGAGGTTCATATGAAAGACGGCAAGCTCCTCATCCGTTGGAAAGCGAGCGCGGACCTCGGCGCAGCCAAAATTTACTGGAGCACGTCCCCGGACAATATTTTGAAAAACGGCAAGCTCCTCAAATCGACCTATGCAGCCTATAACGGCTATATTTCCGTAGATCCTAAGCCGGGTTCCCGCGTGTACTTCCTCGTTAAAGCCGGCAACGGCGCGACGATCGAAGTTTCCGAGCGCAAGGTGAACCTGCAAGGCGCGTTTAACTTCCGCGACCTCGGCGGCTACAAGACGACCGACGGCAAAACCGTGAAGTGGGGCAAGCTGTTCCGCGGCGAAGAACTTGGCCATCTGACCGATGCCGATATTAAAACCATCCAATCGATGGGCATTAAAACCGACGTAGACTACCGCACAGATGCGGAAGTCAAAGCGTTGGCCGACCCGATCATCAAAGGCATCCAATATATCCGCAAGGACGAAGGCAATGCGGGCGCTACGGCTGACCTGATGTCGATGATCTCCTCCGGAATGATGAAGGACGAAGCCTCTGCCGTTCAAATGATGGTCGGCTTCAATAAGCAAATGGTCGACAGTCCGAAGTTCTACGTCCAACTGATGGATCTGCTGAACGATCCGAAGAACATCGGTCTCCTCCAGCACTGCACGGCCGGCAAGGACCGTACGGGTCTCGGCTCCGCGATCATTCTTCTGACGCTCGGCGTGGACGAGAAAACCGTCATGGAAGACTACCTGCTCAGCAACGTGTATCGCGAAGAAGCGAACAAGAAAATGATCGAAGGCGTAAAGACGCAAATCAAAGACGAGAACGTGGTCGCCGCGATTACCGCTATGATGGGCGTTCAAAAAGAATTCCTTCAAGGCGCCACTTTAATAGAACAGAGTAGCGGCGTTTTTACGCCCTGCTCTGTTTTTTCGTTCCCGGAAACAGCAGGGCCAACAGAAAAAATGAGCCTATGCGACAAACGCTAGTCCATGTTACCATATAAATATGGGATGTTTTTACAAAATAACAACATGTTTCGAGGAGAACAGCATGAAGAGAATATTATTTTTATTATGCTTATTGTTTATGGCCTTTCCGGTAATGACGTCCGCAGCCGAGAAGCCGACGCAGATCTACTTGGATGGCAAGGTTTTGAAGCTCGCGCATAAGCCGATCGTTAAGAGCGCCACGACATTGGTCGATTATGCGGAAATATTCAAAGCATTGGGCGTTACCGCAAAATTCGACTCCAAAGCAAAAACGATCACGGCTACGAAAAACAAAATTACCGTCAAGATGACGGTAGGCAAAACAAGCGCTACTAAGAACGGAAAAACGGTCAAACTGCCCATCGCGCCGCAAACCGTCAATAAAATCACATATGTACCTCTCAATTCCGTCGTTCAACAATTCGAATACAAAGTAACCGTGAAAGGCAATCAAATTCTTGTGCAATCTCCTGCGCAACCTGCTGCGGCCAAACCGCCGGCAGCTACCCCCAAAGATCCGAAGCCGGCCGGCGATCAGCTTATCCCCGAGAAGCCGACTTTGACGATCGAGCAAGTGGGCGAACAAGCCAATCGCGTTGTCTATATCGAGGCTATCGACGACAAAGGAAAAGCCTATGCAAGCGGCAGCGGTGTTATCATCGGAGCGAATGGCGAGGTTATTACGAATTACCACGTCATAGAAGGCGCCTCGAAAATTACCGTCTATTTGAGCGAAACGGAATATTATACGACCGAGAACCTCGTACTTAAGGATAAGGACCGCGACTTGGCTCTGCTGAACATTGGAAAAACCGGTTTGCCTGCCGTTTCGATCGGAGATTCTTCCTTGCTGAAGCTAGGAGAAACCATCGTAACGATCGGTTCGCCGCTGGGATTTTCGAATACGCTCTCCACCGGCGTCGTTAGCACGACGAACCGAGCGATAGACGGGCAACATTATATTCAAATAACGGCCCCGATCGATCACGGCAGCAGCGGAGGCGCGTTGTTCAATATGAAGGGCGAGCTAGTCGGCGTAACGACGGCCTTAATCGAAAGTACCGCTAACATCAATTTAGCTATTCCTTCGAGCGACATAAAGCTGTTCTTGCAGAAGCCGAGAGTAACGGAACCGATCAGCACGACTGTAGTAAAACCGCCGGTAGTCGCTCCTGTCGGCAACAGTAAAATAACATCGGCCGATGAACTCGAAGCTTACTTAAACGACAACTACGATGCCATGACTTATAAGGATGTAGATATTGATTTCAGCTGGAACGTTATTATGTCGGAAGACAACACGTATTTACTTATCGGAACGATGGACGACGAGCAGCAATGGTTGGATTGGTACGACTATCAAGAAAATAACGAATCCGTTTTCCCCGGCATGATTTACTACATTCTTGAAGACCTCAAAAAAGAAACGGGCATCGATAATGCTTTCGTGAGCTTATTCCTGAGCATGCACCTAGATTCGTACTCCACCGATTTTCCGCCCGGATCCCTGACGCCCGAGGGGTCTGGATACAGACTCAATTACCACTTCGTCTATGGAGCATTCGATTATGATCGGGGCGTGTTCTACTATAACGTGAGTCCGGATGATCCTGACGAATTGCAAGAAACCGCTATAGACTGATCACGATAAGCAAAGAGCATGGCGAGTTAGACGCCATGCTCTTTTTCATAACCCTATGTTCTAAGAGATCCCGTACATGGCCTTCACTTTGGCGATCTACAAGTCGACCTTGCCCGCCACGTAAGGCAGCTTAACGTTTAATTCGATGTAGCTCTTGATTGGCCGATCATCGGCATCGAAAGTATAAAGATATACTTTTCCTATCACATAACCGTCTACGATATCGCCTAATATAGCCAAATTATTCGCGAAGGTACAGGTAACATTTGAATTGTTCCAACTTTTTCCTTGTCCCCGTCCGTTGAAGCTGATACTTTAATCAATGAAAACCTATCAACTAGAATCGGGGTATCGTTCAACATGAATAAAATGAAGCCATACGTGCTGTCCTTACTGGCGGTATTGCTGCTAGCCACTCTGTTCTTCGTGCCTAGCGAGGCCGATGCTGCGGGTACGTCCCGCTACAAGTTTACGCTCAAAAATGCGGCCGGCAAGGCGTACTCCGTGGCGCTTGCATCGGACAAAGAATCCAAGAGGAGCGTGGAGGATCCATCCGCTTTCGGAAACGAAGGCGACACTATCTACAGCGGCGTCTATTATTTGACGGTGCAAGGCAAGAAACAGAAGATTACGGTCAACGGCAACAAGCCGTTCGATATTAACCCGAGTCAAAGCGATATTTACGTCGTTCCCACGGTAGGCAAAGGCACGCCCGATCTATTAATCGTCGGACAACGCGAGTCTAGCAATTTCTATTCGTTCGAAGCGTTCGCGATCGCAAACGACGGGACGGCCAAGCGGGTAGGGTTCATTCGCCAAGGATCCTCTAAAGTCTCTTATGCCATGTATTCAAGCTACAAAATGAAAAACTACACGGCGTTAAAATTTCAGACGGTAGATTATGATAATGCTGAATTTGCAGGTTGGTATTTCACCTCGTATACCCTTAATGCCGCTAGTCTTGTAATGACGGCTAAGAGCACGATCTTCTATGGCGACGGCAATCCTGACGACGTGAAGAAATACGGGGATTGGAATACCGGCGAGAAGCAAATTAATCGTTACAAGAACGAAGCCCGGTTCGCCGTCGTTGAAACACCGGCCGCTACATCAACTACTAAGACACTTAAGTTCGCGCTCGATAAAAATACGGCCGCCAACCTCAAAGCCGGCATCGTTCCCGGAACGGGCGTCAAGCTCGGCTCTACGCGCGCGACGATTACGAAGACGCTCGGCAAACCAAGCTCTCGGGAGAACGAATTCGGTTCGTCGGAATGGACATTCCCTAAGCTGCCGCATTCCTTCTTCATCTTCGGCTTCGACTCCAACCATCCGGATGCGCTGTCTCTTGCCGTGCTGGGAGTCTCCGATCTTCCGAAGATGAAGTTCAGCGATGTGCAGAGGCTTCTCGGTAAATCCGTGATCGAAGAGTCCGAGGAGGAATCGGGCTACACGCTTAGCTATACTTACAACAACGATACGATTGCGATCACATTCTCTGCAGACAGCCCGACGGGCTACGTTTACGAAGTGTATATGCGAAAATATTAAGAACGTTAAAAAGCCGGAGCTCCTTGTGGAGTTCCGGCTTTCTCGTTCTGCTGTGCGTTAATCTTGCGGTCTAGGACCGGCATCGAGTCCCGTCGAAGCTACCGTCTTGATCAGACGGACCGACAGATCGTCATGCACATGGATCTGACAAGATAACCGGACGGACGGGTCCTCGATTCCTTTGTTCTGCCTGACCGTCGCTTCCGCCTCACCCATCTCGCCGGCATTGCCAGATAACACTTCGACGGCGCACGTCGTGCATCTGGCGTTGCCGCCGCAACGGTGCAGCACGTCCACCCCGCTGTCCTCGAGCACTAACACGAGCTTTTTGCCTTCTTCCGCATCGATGGACGGTTTTCCCTCTACTTGTATCGTTGGCATTGCAATGACCTCCTATGTGCTCTTGACTCTATTGTTCCCAAGACCTAATCGCTTTTACATCAACGCTGATTCAATATGCCGTCAATCTGATTCCTATGATGCAAATCGTGATCGGTGGACTCTTGAATGGTATGCGCCAAGGCAGAAGGCATCCCTTCTCCTAGCGCGAGCAACATCCGACATAGCTCCGCGCGGGTTGCGCTCAGTTCCCATAACAATTGCTTGCGACTTATGCCTGACTTTGCATACTTGTATGCCTCCGCGTTAAAGGGGTCGAAGTCCGGATATGCGATTTCTTCCCCTCTCACCGCTGCGAGCACAACGTTCGTAATGAAATACCGGTCCCAATACAGGAGATGGGAGATGACTTCGGCGATGGAAGCTTTGCCTTCCGCCAAAGGCTTGAACCAGGTTGCATCGTCTAACTCGTTCAGCCGATCGGCCCAAGCGATTAAAGTGCTGAACGACTCGATTACGCGTTTCGGATCGGACACGTACATTCCCCTTTACCCAATAGTAACATCATTATAGTACGGGAACGTACGTTTGTATATACCATCAGGTTCCGCAGAAGGTGCGATAAGGTCCGGAAGCTCCGTCCGGCAGCGAGCAGTAACGATCCTGTTCTCCGGTGTACGAGAAGGGATCCGCAAGAACGGCAAGAAGCCGCTCCATAACGCTAAGGTCTCCGTCCGTCGCAGCGGCCAGCGCTTCCTCTACCCGATGGTTTCTAGGAATGACCGCAGGATTGCTCCTGCGCATGAGCTGGCGAGCGGCGTCTAACGGCTCCTGCTGCCTGCCCAGTCTGGCTTTCCACCGCTCCTGCCACTCCGTAAATTCCGATGTGCCGAACAAGAACGAATCGTCCGGCTTATCGACCGTTAACGCGCGGAACGTATTGGTGTAGTCCGCATGATGCTTCTGCATCATAGCAAGAAGGTCCTCGATCAAGGCTTCGTCTTCCTCTTCTTCGCCGAAGATGCCTAGCTTGGCTCTCATCCCCGCCATCCAATGAGCGGAGAACGACGTGGCGAAACCGGCCAGCGCATCCTCCGCCAGCTTAATCGCCTGCTCCTCGTCTTCATGCAACAGCGGCAACAGGCTCTCGGCGAATCTCGCGAGATTCCATCCGCCGATCGCCGGCTGATTGCCGTAGGCGTAGCGGCCTTGCGTATCGATGGAGCTGAATACCGTCGCCGGATCATAGGCGTCCATGAACGCGCACGGACCATAGTCGATCGTTTCTCCGCTTAACGCCATATTGTCGGTGTTCATAACGCCATGAATAAAGCCGACCAGCTGCCACCGGGCAATCAACGCCGCTTGACGTTTGATCGCTTCCTGCAGCAGGGCAAGATAGCGGTTCTCCGGCGCAGTCGCATCTACTTCCGGGTAATGTCTTTGCAACGTGTAATCGGCCAGCGCCCGAAGCTCCTCCACCTTGCCGAATACCGACGCGTATTGGAAGGTGCCGACGCGAATATGGCTAGCCGCCACGCGGGTTAGCACCGCTCCCGGTAGCTCCGTCTCGCGATAGATGGGCTCCCCGGTCAGCACTACCGCTAAGCTGCGGGTAGTCGGAATGCCAAGCGCGTGCATCGCTTCGCTAATGATATGTTCGCGCAGCATCGGACCAAGCGCCGCGCGGCCGTCGCCCCGGCGCGAATACGGCGTCGGTCCCGAGCCCTTAAGCTGGATGTCGAACCGCTCGCCCGCTGGCGTGATCTGTTCGCCGAGCAGCAGCGCCCTGCCGTCCCCGAGCCTATTGAAATGCCCGAATTGATGGCCGGCGTAGGCTTGGGCAAGCGGCAAAGCACCCTCGGGAATCCGGTTGCCGGCGAACACCGCTACTTCCTCCTCGCTTGTTAACACCTCGGCATTCAGCCCCAAAGAGGCCGCCACTGGCTCGTTAACGACGACCAACCTCGGCGAGCGCACGGGGGTTGGATCCATCCTGGTAAACAACGTTTCCGGCAGACGAGCGTAGCTATTGTCGAAGTTCCAGCCTGCGCTCATCGAGTCGTTTTTCTCCGTCATCGGATATCCCCCTTTTTCTTCCGTTCTAATTGCTATTATACCCTTTCCGTTGCCATCCCCGTAACGCCGAACTAGGCGCCGGCATAGGATGATTTATGTTCATAACGGAGGTTATCAATCATGAGCGCTCAAAATACGGCACAACAAGGGGCTAAGCCGATCTATCAAGTCGATTCCAAAGTTCATCATACGCTGAAGACCGTCCATAACCATCTTCATCAGCTGTGCGCCAACCATGCCAACCGGCTAGTTAAAGTCGAGACCATGGAAGGCGACGTCTTCGAAGGACACATCGTTCATTGCGACAGAGGCATTCTGTACATCTGTCTGTCGAACGAAGGGGCCGCGCGCGGATTTTTCCCGGGTCCTGTGAATCCCTACTACAACAACTTCGTGCTGCCTCTCGTTCTGTTTAATCTGCTCACGATCTCGTTGCTTTGATAAAGCCTGGAATTAACAACCTAAGGAGTGATCAGCTTGGCTTTTACGCCTCCCTTCGGACCGCAAGGCACGCAGCAGCCTCCCTCTTCGCCACCGCCGCAAACGGTTCCGCCGAAGCCCCTCACGGCTTCGACGTTCGCCGTCGATCCGGGCGCCATCTCCCGCTGCTTGTTCCGTAACACTTATATTTGGCCGCGAACCGGATCTGGCTTCTGGTTTTACCCTGTCTTCGTAGGAAGAACTTCCGTCTCGGGATTTCGTTGGAACGGGTTCTCCTGGATGTTCTCCGGCTTCGACCTTCAAAGAATCGAGTCGTTCACTTGCATCTAATTTCGGCCGACTAGCGCCCTACGCGAAAGCCCCCGCCACGAGGGCGGGGGCTTTGCGATTTTGGACCTCTTACAAGCTCTGCTCGCTAACTCCCGTTACCGGATCGAAGTTCAGCATCTTGGTCCCGATCTTGTCGATGAAGAACCGATCATGGCTGACCGTAACGACCGCGCCCGGAAAATGAATCAAAGCCTGCTCCATGACCTGAATGCTCGTAAGATCCAGATGGTTCGTCGGCTCGTCCAAGACGATGACCGCGGCGCCCGAGAGGAGGCACTTAGCTAGCGCTACCCGCGCCTTCTGCCCGCCGGACAAGTTGCCGATCGTTTTGCTCAGGTCCGCTTCCGAGAACTGTAACATGGATAGGAATTTATTTACCTTTTTCCGCGGGGCATCCAGTCCGAGTCCGTACGTATTCACCGCGTGGCTAACCGTGTCCTTAGCATCGAGCTCCGCCCACATCCGGTTGAAGTACGCGTAGTTGACGCCCTTCTCCCATGTAACCTCGCCGGTCTCCGGCTTCTCCTGCCCCGTAAGCGCCTTGATGAGCGTGGACTTCCCGCTTCCGTTAGGTCCTACGATGACCAAGCGGTCTTCCTTCTGAATGTCGAAGCTGACGTTCCGGAAGATTTCCCGATCGTCGTAGGTTTGCCCGATATTCTTAACTTCGCACAGCTTGTCGGGGAAACGCAGCCGCTCGTAAATATCCGTAATGAGGACGTTGACGGGGTGCGGCTCGATCCGCTTCTTGTTGTCCGCCAATTGCCGGGAAAGACGGTCCTTCGAAGACGCCTTCTTGTTCGCGCGCTCCTCGATCGCCTCGGACTCCATGAGAAGAAGCTCTTCTTCCCACTCGAACTGGCGGTCGAGCTCCTTCTTGCGCATCTTTTTCTTCCGGACGTAATCGGTATAATTGCCTTCGTACTCTTGAAAATGATAATTTTCGATCTCGATGATCTGCGTGACGACCTTGTCGATGAATTGCCGGTCATGCGATACGAGAATCATGGCGCCGCTGAAGCGGTACAGCCACTGTTCCAGCCAGGCGATGCCCTCGATGTCCAAGTAGTTCGTCGGTTCGTCGAGCAACACGACGTCGGGCTTCTCGATCAGCAGCTTGGCGAGCGCGGCGCGGTTCTTCCATCCTCCGGACAGCTCGTCTGTCGGTTGATGGCGCGACCGCTCGTTAAACCCTAGCTTCGTGAGCACCGTGTTGATCTCGACCGATACGTTCCAACCGTCGAGATGCTCCATCTGCTCGAACAGCTCCGCCTGCCTCGCGAGCAGCCGATCCATCTCTCCGTCGTCGGTAACCGTACCGAGCTTGTCCCCGACTTCCTGCAGCTCCCGCTCGATCTTCGCGACCTCTTCGAAGCACAGCTCCAGCTCCTGCTGGACGGACAAGCTTCCGCTCATTTCCGAGAACTGCGAGAAGTAACCTATCTTAACTTGCGGATCAATCTCCACTTTGCCGGACGTTGGCTCTTCCTTGCCGAGAATCAGCTTGAACACCGTCGACTTGCCGGCGCCGTTCCGCCCGATCAAGCCGATCCGCTCCCCTTGGCTCAAGCGAAAATAAATATCGCGGAAGATCATGACGTCTTCGTACTTCTTCGTAACGTTCTCCAGCCGAATTACGCTCATCGCTAATCACCCTTCTTAACGCCCTTACTTGTTCGCCACGTAAACCTTTAACAGCTTGCCCTTGACCGTAGTCGTCTTCATCGCTTCCAGCACGAGCTTGCCCTTGCCGTTCAGGATGTCGACGTACGTCTCCAAATCCTGAATCGTAATGATGCCGATATCGTCCGCGGACATGCCTTGAAGGTTAGCGAGAGTGCCGACGAAATCGACGGCTCTCAGCTTCTTTTTCTTCCCGCCGCCGAAATACAGCTTCATGATGTCTTGGTTCAGCTGCGCGTTTTTGTCTTTCTTGAGGGTCGGCTCCGTCGTTACTTTCTTCTCGAAGGAAGGTTGCCGTAACGCCACTTCGTCCGCGGTAGGCGCCTTCCGCTTAACAATTTCGAATCCGATGTAGCGCTCGATGCTCCTAAGGAACTTGTCCTCGCTCGGAAGCGCGAAGGAGATCGCCTTGCCTTCCTTGCCCGCCCGTCCCGTTCGGCCGCTGCGATGAACATATCCCTCGTTATCCTGCGGAATATCGTAGTTAATCACGTGCGTGATGTTATCGATGTCGATGCCTCTCGCCGCCACGTCCGTCGCGACCAGGTAACGGAACTCGCCCTTGCGGAAAGCGTTCATGACCTTGAACCGCTCATCCTGCTCCATCCCTCCGTGGATCTTGCCGCAACGCAGGCCGATCGTATCCAATTGCCGATAGATCTGATCTACTTGCTCCTGGGTTCTGCCAAAAATAATGGCGCTATCCGGGTTTTCCACAACGAGGACGTCCCGAAGCAGCTTCGGCTTGTCCGTGTCCTTAGCCACGGCGATAAGCGAGTGGTCGATCAGATTCGACGCGGCGGCGCCGGCCGGCGAAGAAATCTCGATGTCGACCGGATCGTTCATATATTTATGGCACAGCTTCTCGACGTCCTTCGGCAGTGTCGCAGAGAACAGCAGCGTCGTGCGATCCTTCGGAAGCGCTTGGATGATTTTCTCCACTTGCTCGATGAACCCCATATTCAGCATCTCGTCGGCTTCGTCGATGACGAAGTACCGGATTTGCTCCAAGTCGATCGTCCCTCTGCCGATATGGTCCAGCACGCGCCCCGGCGTTCCGACGACGATATGGGTTTTCTGCTTAAGCTGGGCCGCTTGCTTGGAGAACGGCTCTTTGCCGAAGACGGCCGCAGACTTGATCCGCTTGAATCTCCCGATATTCGTCATATCCTCGTTCACCTGCAGGGCAAGCTCGCGCGTAGGCGTCAACACTAACGCCTGCGGCTTGTTCTCTTCCCATTGCACCCACTCGCAGATCGGAATGCCGAACGCCGCCGTCTTACCGCTGCCCGTCCGCGATTTGACCGCGATATCTTTGCCCTCGAGAGCGATCGGGATAACCTTGTCTTGAACTTCCGTCGGTTCCTTGTATCCAAGACCTTCCAACGCGCGGACGATCTCTTCGCTTAATGGATAGTCGTTAAATCTTCTTGTCGTCATAATAAGCCCCTTTTAGTTTACATAGAGATCGGTACTCCTAATAAAAGTATCATCGACCTCGCCGCGCTTTTCTATTTCGCTTCATAAGTAATAACCGAACCTTATTCCACGTTCGCGCGCCTGTCAAGGCAAACCGTTCAACGTATATTAGATCCGCGCGGAGGGAAAACGATGGAATAGTCATTTTTCGCTCATGAGAAGAGGACAACAATCAATGTGGAAAAAGACGCGGAGCTGGATGGGACACCGGTCGCCCGCTCAGGTTATTACCGGCTACTACCTGCTCGCCGTCGCCATAGCGATCGTGCTATTCAACATTCCCGCCGCCTATAAACCGGGAGCCCGCGTGACTTTCTTCGATACCGTATTCATGGCCGTCAGCATCGTAAGCGACACGGGTCTTAGCGTATTTAACGTGGCGGACACATACAGCGTATTCGGATATTTCATTGTCATGCTCCTGCTGCAATTCGGCGGCATCGGCATCATGGCGATGAGCACGTTCTTCTGGCTGCTAATAGGGCTTCGCCAAGGGTAGCCGGCGTCAGTTCAAAGCGTTCAACCGGGAGCTTCATCCCGACGATATTATGAAATCGTTCGCCATTACGCTGCTTGCGATCGTCCTGTGCTGCGCATCGGTAATCGCGATCAGCTTCTCCGACCGGCAGCATTCGCTTGTCGCCGTCTTCCTGGAGGTGTGCTCCGCCTTCGGAACGGTGGGTATATCCACGGGGATCACTCCGGATTTGAGCATTTTCGCGCAATGCATCCTCATGGTTCTGATGTTCCTGGGCAGAATCGGGTTAACGACTTGCTTCTATCTCGTCGGCGAAGGCTATAAGGACGAGAAAATTCGCTATCCCGTCGAGCGGGTTATTACGGGGTAGTTCGGAGATACGGGGGATGACGAAATTTCTTCCTCGCGGGGTATGATCCATGGCAGCACCTTCCATAATAAGCGTATCGCAAAAACCGCATGGAGGGAATTCAACTTGAAGAGATCAGGGTTATTCGTTGCGACGCTTACGCTCGCCTTATCGGTATTGGCCGCATGCGGCAACAACGCGAACAACGCCGCGCCGTCCGCCTCGCAGCCCGCGGCATCGGCGGGGCAGGGAGCGCTGGAGAAGATCAAAGCCAGCGGCAAGCTGAGGATCGGCACGGAAGGAACGTACGCTCCTTTTACGTTCCATGACGCAAGCGGCAAGCTTACCGGGTTCGACGTGGAAATCGCCGAAGAAGTGTGCAAACGCCTCGGAGTCGCGCCGGAATTCATCGAGACGCAATGGGACGGCATTATGGCCGGTCTGGAGGCGAAACGATTCGACACCATCTTCAACGAAGTGACGATCCGCGAGGACCGCAAGGAGAAATATGCTTTATCGGACCCGTACATCACTTCCAGAGCCGTACTGCTCGTTCGCGACGACAATAACGACATCAAGAAGCTCGCCGATCTCAAGGGCAAAAAGTCCGCGCAATCGCTCACCAGCGATTTGGCCGAAATCGCCAAGGCGAACGGCGCGGAAATCGTCGGCGTAGACGGGTTTAATCAGGCGATCGACCTGCTTACATCGGGGCGCGTAGATGCGACGATCAACGACAACTTATCGTTCTTGGATCTGAAGAAACAGAAGCCGGACATTAAGGTCAAGTCGGTGGACGAGGCTCCCGGCACTTCGCGGAGCGCGGCCCTGTTCCTCAAAGGGAACGATGACCTCGTTCAAGCCGTCAACCAAGCGATCGCCGCCATGATCCTCGACGGCACTCATCTGAGCATTTCCGAGAAATACTTCGGAGCCGACGTTTCCAAATAAGCCTACGCGGTAGTCGCCGACTTAAGGATGGTGCCCTCACGATGAGCGAACGCCAAATTCAAATTTTCAACGATTCCTTCTGGCCCCTGCTCAAGGCGGGGGTCCTTTATACGATTCCGCTAAGTTTGATCTCGTTCGCGCTCGGATTGCTGCTCGCGGTGTTGACGGCGATGGTCAGGCTGTACTCTTGGCAGGTGTTCCGACTCATTGGCGGATTCTACGTATGGATCATCCGGGGCACGCCGTTGCTCGTTCAACTGTTTATTATATTCTACGGTTTGCCCATGGTGGGCATCGTCATTAGCCCGTTCGTATCCGCCGTAATCGGTTTCTCGTTAAGCGTAGGCGCATACGGGTCCGAAATCGTGCGGGCGGCGATTATTTCGATTCACAAGGGGCAGTGGGAAGCGGCCTACTCCCTCGGGATGACGCGGCTTCAGGCGCTGCGAAGAATCATCCTGCCCCAAGCGGCGCGCGTATCCGTACCGCCTCTGGGCAACTCCTTCATCAGCTTGGTGAAGGATACTTCGCTCGCGGCCATCATTACGTACGTGGAGATGTTCCGCCAAGCGCAGCAGATCGTCGCCAGAACGTACGAGCCGCTCTTGCTGTACTGCGAAGCAGCGATCATTTATTTGTTCTTCAGTACCCTTCTGTCGGTGCTGCAAAATGTGTCAGAGAGACGTCTGAGTCGTTATTCGGCGAGCTAAGGAGGGACGATCATGATTCAAGCGAGCGGTCTGCACAAGGCTTTCGGGGCGCAGCCCGTGCTTAAAGGGGTTGACCTCTCCTTGCCCAAAGGCAAGGTGCTCGTCATTATCGGACCCTCCGGGTCCGGCAAGACGACGCTGTTGCGCTGTCTGAATCTATTGGAAGTGCCGGACGCGGGGTCGCTGCGGTTAGGCGACGCGGAGTTGCGTTTTCAGGAAGGCATCAAGCTTCGCGGGAAGGACGTTCGGAGCTTGCGCAAGCGGACCGGAATGGTGTTCCAATCGTTCAATCTGTTCCCCCATATGACGGCGCTGAACAACGTGGTCGAGGCGCAAGTCACGGTGCAGAGGAAAAGCCGGGGCGATGCGGAACGTCGCGCTCGCGAGCTGCTGGACAAGGTCGGCCTAGCCGACAGAGCCGACTTCTATCCCCACAAGCTCTCGGGGGGACAACAACAGCGCGTCGCGATCGCCCGCGCGATGGCGATGGATCCGGAGGTGCTGCTGTTCGACGAGCCGACGTCCGCCCTCGATCCGGAGCTGGCGGCGGAAGTGCTCAAGGTCATTAAGCAGCTGGCGGCCGAGGGCATGACGATGGTCATCGTGACGCATCTCATGAAGTTCGCCGCCGACGTCGCGGATCATGTTATTCTCATGGACGAAGGCGTTATCATCGAGGAAGGCGCCCCGCGGGATGTGTTCAGTAACCCTAAGAGCGCCAGGACCGCGCAGTTTCTAAATATATTGGCGGAGTGATACAATAAGGCTATATTCCAATAGCCGGAGGTCTCTTCATGCTCTCTCCCGTCTTTCTTCCGCATGGCTCGCCTTTTACGATTTTCGAGCAATCCGAATTTACGCGATTTTTGAACCGCTTCGGTCAGGAAAACCGCCCCAAAGCGATCGTCATCTTCTCGGCGCACTTCGAGAACGAGATTACGACGATCGCGGCGACGGACGACGTTCACGAAATGGTGTACGACTACTACGGATTTCCGTCGGCCTTCTATCAGGTCCAATACCCGGCGAGAGGCTCGACGATCGTCGCTTCCATCGTGGAAGAACGCCTGCGCAAACATAATATCCCGGTTCAGCGCGAATATCGCGGCTTAGATCACGGCGTATTCCCTATGATGATGCATGCTTATCCGGAAGCCGATATTCCGGTCGTGCCCGTCTCGGTCAACCCGTTCTTGCCGGCCAGACAGCAGATCGCCATCGGCGAAGCGCTGCAAGGGCTGGAGAAGGACGGCATTCTCGTCATCGGCAGCGGCTTCATCACGCATAACCTTCGCGCCTTCGACCGGGACAAGGATGCACCGCCTCGCGAATGGGCCGTGCAATTCAAAGACTGGATCCGCGAGAAAGTACTCGCCCGGGACATCGAAGCCTTGTGCCAATACGAGACGCTGGCGCCGCATGCGGCTATGGCCGTACCGCGCGCGGAGCACTTCGTGCCGCTGCTCATCGCGCTCGGAGCAGGAACGCCCGGCCATGAAATCCGCGTGCTGTACGATACGATCGAGCATGGGTCGGGTAGCACGCTTTGCTTCCAGTTCTAGCTCTTGCCGGACGGGGCTGTCTCCCTTAAGTACTTTGTCCGACGCAGGCGGCGAGGTTACATCGGTCGCATTTGGAATTTTGCCGCTGTAGCATCGTTTGGCGAGGTTACATCGGGCACATTTGGAGTTTCGCCGCATTAGCATCGTTTCGCGAGGTTACAGCGAGCGCATTTGGAGTTTCACCGCTGTAGCATCGTTTCGCGAGTTTACTACGGGCACATTTGGAATTTTGCCGCTGTAGCATCGTTTGGCGAGGTTACAGCGGGCACATTTGGAGTTTCGCCGCTGTAGCATCGTATCGCGAGGTTACAGCGGGCTCATTTGGAATTTCGCCGCTGTAGCATCGTTTGGCGAGGTTACAGCGGGCACATTTGGAGTTTCGCCGCATTAGCATCGTTTCGCGAGGTTACAGCGAGCGCATTTGGAGTTTCACCGCTGTAGCATCGTTTCGCGAGTTTACTACGGGCACATTTGGAGTTTTGCCGCTGTAGCATCGTTTGGCGAGGTTACAGCGAGCGCATTTGGAGTTTCGCCGCTGTAGCATCGTTTCGCGAGGTTACAGCGGGCACATTTGGAGTTTCGCCGCTGTAGCATCGTTTGACGAGGTTACATCGGGCGCATATGGAAGTTTCGCCGCTGTAGCATCGTTTCGCGAGGTTACAGCGGGCACATTTGGAATTTTGCCGCTGTAGCATCGTTTCGCGAGGTTACAGCGGGCACATTTGGAGTTTTGCCACTGTAGCATCGTTTGGCGAGGTTACATCGGACGCTTATGGAAGTTTCGCCGCTGTAGCATCGTTTCGCGAGGTTACAGCGGGCACATTTGGAGTTTCGCCGCTGTAGCATCGTTTCGCGAGGTTACATCGGGCACATTTGGAGTTTCGCCGCTGTAGCATCGTTTGGCGAGGTTACATCGGGCACATTTGGAGTTTCGCCGCTGTAGCATCGTTTGGCGAGGTTACATCGGGCACATTTGGAGTTTCGCCGCTGTAGCATCGTTTGGCGAGGTTACACCGCTTGCGCACTAGCGATGCAAAGCATACCGATTCGCTTTGCTTACCGAGCGAATCGCTTGAACCTCCGCCTCAGATAACTCCGGTACGTCGGCGGCCGCAAGGTTCTGCAGCAGTTGCTCCCGCGAACTGGCTCCCGGGACGGCGGCAGCAACCGCGGGATCGCTAAGCGAATAACGAATAGCGAGCTGTGTTAAGCTCCGCTCTTCGCTCGTCAGCGCCTGCAATTGCTCCCGAAGCCGAATAAGCTCCTCCAACTCGTAGTCGGACACGCCTTTAACCGGCTCCCGATTCGCTGCAATAGCCCCGCTAGCCAACGGTCCTCTCGCAATGACGCTGATTCCGTTGTCCTTAAGCAGCGGTAGCACCGTCTCTTCCGCGCGGCGATCCACGATGCTGTGCGGATTCATGACGCTGACGATGCTAGACCGCGCGACGTACTCCCGAATAACGTTCGGACGAATCGAGGAGATTCCGTAAGCGCGGATCGCACCCTCTCGCTTCAACTGCTTGAACGCTTCGATCGTCTCGTCGATCG
Source organism: Cohnella yongneupensis (assembly GCF_042655785.1). NCBI lineage: Bacteria > Bacillati > Bacillota > Bacilli > Caryophanales > Paenibacillaceae > Cohnella > Cohnella yongneupensis. Next base: position 9,688 of record NZ_JBHSNC010000047.1, on the reverse strand, counting down.
GATCCTCGATCGTTCCACCGTGAAGCTGATATAAGTCAATATAGTCGGTGCCGAGTCTTCTCATGCTTTCTTTGACCGCCGACAGGATGTACGCCTTTGACGCATCCCACGCCCAGCCGGACTGACCCGGTATTCGCCGGTTGCCTACCTTCGTGGCCAGCACGACGCTCCCGCGACGCCCCTTGATCGCCTGCCCCACTATCTCCTCATTGCATCCGCTGTCGTAGAGGTCGGCCGTATCGAGCAGATTGACGCCTCGATCCAGCGCTTCATGGATAATCGCGACGGCCTTCCGCTCCTCCGTGCCCAGCGACATGCAACCGAGTCCGATCTCGCCGACGAGCAGCTCGGAAGTGCCTAACCGGTTCATTTTCATGCGCGTAACGCCCCTTTAAATACGAATAAGTATTACTCGTATTGTAACGCGTTTACTTACCCGATAAAACCAGCCACTCTCGTACCTTCCAAGCTACGTGAATAGAAGCCCATGCGATCAACAATCCGGACACCGGATGAAGCGACGCAACGACCCAAGTGTCATTGAACACTCGCACGGTCAGATGCTGGAAGATGAACAGCACGAACATCCCGAGCGATAACCAGCGCAGCCTGCCACCGATCTTGCCGATAAAGGACAAAATAAACATCAGCAACGGCAAATACTCGAACATTTTGGCGAAGTTGGCATGCGGGCTCCACCCGCCTTCATCCGCGAACAACGCCATCCCCGCCAAATAAAACTGAACGACGACGCAGACCGCGAACAAGGCAGCAAACAACCCGAACAGGAATCTCGCGTAACGGTTCCCCATTTTATAAACCCCTTCGGCTCCTAATAGACGCTTGTAGAAGCGTAGCAAACAACTCTTAATGACCTGCAAAAAAAGTATAAAAAAAGTATAAACGGCCATGATGGCGTGCAAGTTTCCTATATAATGGCTCATGAGAACGGCTACAAGGAGCTTGCTGATGTCCATCAAAAGAAGATTACGGCTTTCCTATATCGCGATGACGGTCGTCCCCATTATCCTGGTGGCACTTATTGCCGCAACGCTTGGTTCCGCTCTTTTTAAACCTGCGGACGAAGCCGGAAACAATAGATGGATGCCCGCCTTTTGGGCAAAATCGAATGATCGCGCCGAGGCGGTAGGCGGTATTAAATTTATGGCCGAAGCGGAGCCCGACCGATTCGCCGATGACGCGTTCTTAAAGGAAGCGGACACCCGGCTGAACCAAGTAGACGCGGGGCTCGTGATCATGCGCGGCGATGCGATTACGTTCGCTTCTCCTATGGCGAACAAGATCTCCGATCTGCGGAGCCGGCTGCTAGAAGGAAAGACGAATGCTCGTTGGAGCGGCTGGGACCGTTATACGGTCGATAAACTCGAACTTAAGTTCAGCGATAATAGCACAGGTACGGCATACGTGCTGTCCGACAGGAGCGAGATGTTCCGGAGCGCCAGATCTTTCTTCCCCCTCCTCATCCTCTCTTTGCTCGTCGTGATCGGATTAACGAACGGCATCCTGACTTATCTCGTCTCGCGCAGCTTCATCAAGCCGTTATACGCGCTTAAATTTGCCGCCGAACAGATCAAAGAAGGGAACTTGGAGCATAAAGTCGTACTCTCGCGAAAAGACGAAATCGGGGAGCTAAGCGCGGCGTTCGAGGATATGCGCGTCCGATTGAACGAGTCCATTCGGCTTCAACTGCAGTACGAAGATAACCGCAAGGAACTGATCTCCAACATTTCGCACGACCTGAAGACGCCAATTACCGGCATTCAAGCCTGCGTCGAGGGGCTGCGAGACGGCATAGCCAATACGGAAGCCATGAAGGACAAATATATAGGCATGATCTCGAAGAAGTCGGAAGAGATGAATCGGCTGATCGACGAGCTGTTGCTGTTTTCCAAGCTTGATTTGAAACGCGAGCCTTTTCAATTAGAGCGCGTGGACCTTGGTGCGTACTTGCGCGATTGCGTCGACGAATTGCGATATGATCCGCGTATGGATGGGGTTGCGTTAACGTACTCCGGCGTCCTGGAGGATCAGCCCGCACCCGTTATGGTCGACCGCGAAAAGCTGCATAGAGTCATTATGAATATCGTAGACAACAGCTTGAAGTATATGGACAAGGAACCTAGAGAGATAAGCGTGAGGCTGTCCGTCGATCGAACGGAAGCGAAAGTCAGCATCCAAGATAACGGCCCCGGGATCGATAATGCGGCACTGCCGCATATTTTCGAGCGGTTTTACAGGGCGGATCCGTCCAGGCAATCGGCTACGGGCGGCAGCGGGCTAGGGCTTGCCATCGTGAAACAAATTATTGAAGGGCAAGGTGGAACCGTGTCGGCGGAAAGCCTAGCGGGGCAAGGCGTCAACATTACATTCGCTTTACCGATCTTAACGGACGGCGGTGAGCGGCCATGAAACGTATTCTAATCATCGAAGACGAACAGGTTGTCGTGGAAGTGGTCAAAGATTATTTGGAAGCTAGCGGATTCGCGGTGGAAACCGCCGACAACGGAGAGACCGGCCTCGCCATGGCGCTGGAAGAGGACTATGATTTGATCGTTCTCGATCTCATGCTGCCGAAAACCGACGGGTTCGAAATTTGCCGGCAGGTTAGGCAATCGAAAAACGTGCCGATCCTGATCGTTTCCGCCAAAAAAGAAGACATCGATAAAATACGCGGCCTTGGACTAGGCGCCGACGATTACTTAACGAAGCCGTTCAGCGTCGCCGAGCTCGTAGCCCGGGTCAAAGCGCATATCGCCCGTTACGATCGCTTGTTGAACGATAACCGGAAGAAATACGGCGACGAGCTTCGGATCAGAGGGATTCGCCTCGATAAGCTAGCCCGCAAAGGTTACGTGAACGAGACGGAAGTTCCTTTTACGTCCAAAGAGTACGACCTGCTGTTGTTTCTAGCGACGAATCCGAACCAAGTGTTCAGCAAAGAGAAGCTGTTCGAGAAGGTGTGGGGCTTGGACGCGCTCGGCGACAATGCCACGGTAACCGTATTTATTAGCAAGCTGCGGGAAAAGATCGAGGCCGATCCGCAAAAGCCCCAATACATAGAGACTGTATAGGGCGTAGGGTATCGGTTCAATATTTAGGAGGTGCGCGGTTATGGGGAATATAAGTTTAACGCCGAGAAGATGGCTGCTCACGCTTCATCTCTTGTTCTCCGGGATTCTGCTTGGCGTTTCGGTAGCTTTCCTAATCCTCAGCCTATTCGCGGTCAACACGAACGACGAAGGCGTGTTCCAAGCTTGCTACCACGCCATGCATCTGCTTAGCAAAACTTCCGTCATCGCATCGACGATCGGCGCTCTTGTAACCGGGGTTTTGCTGTCCGTGCTGACCCGTTGGGGACTATTCAAATTTTACTGGATTATCGTCAAGGAGGTATTGACGCTTGTATCTATCGGGTTAGGGCCGATAGGCATGTACTTCTGGACGCTGAAGGCGGCCGATCTATCATCGGAGCAAGGCCTTAACGCGCTTCAGGATCCCGGCTTCATCGTTAACCATAGGCAGATGGCGGTCGGAATCATTCTTCAGATTCTATCGCTCGTCGCCATGTTCATCCTGTCCGTGTTCAAGCCATGGGGGGAGCGGCGCGTTAAAAAAGGCTAGCCATCATAACGATCCCAAGCCAGATAAAGACTTAACGCGGCAAACGCATAAAAGACGTACGATACGCGTCGGTTGTACCGCATTTTGATCCCGAAAATGCAGAAGAATACGGCTGTGGCCAGTTTACCGACGCTTTGCGAGTAAGCATATTCCGAGAATAAAGAACTGCTAAACACAATCGAGATCAGCAAAGCCGCAGGTGCCAAGATTTTGAACCATAACGGCTCTCTTAGAAAAAGCTTGCCCATGAATTTCAATCGCTGCATCCCGGTAACCTTCCCCTCTTATCGAATTCGAAGTACTGCTGTTTGCTGCTTGTCCTGCCACTGCACGTCGAGCCCGATCTCTTCCGCAAAAAAACGCAATGGAACGTAAGTCCGATTGTTCGAGACATAAGGTGCCACGTCCGTCTTTCTGATGACGTCGGCAGTTCCCGATACCGATCTCCGAATCGTCGTTTGGCCGATACTCAACTCAATGACGAGTTTGTCTTTAGATAACACAACTTTCTGTCCGTTGTCGGTGGACTTTACCTCGTAACCTAGCGCCTCCGCGATCGCGCGCACGGGCACCATGACCCTGCCTTTTTTCATGACCGGCTTAGCATCGAAGGGCACTGCCTTATTCTCATAGAAGACTTTAATCGTTTTATCGTTCGGCAAGTTCGTCGGCAGCGCGTAGTTTACGATTTGGCGGATTAGACGGTTGCCGGTATCCGCTACGTAAATCGTGCCGTTGGCAGCTACGGTTACTCCTTTGGGCGTATCGAAGAGAGCGCTAGTCTCCACGCCGTCGTGCATGCCCGACTCGTTTGTTGCACCATTGCCCGCAAGCGTCGACACGATTCCGTTGTTCAAATACCTGATGGAATGATTCAGGGAGTCCGCAATGATTAACCCGCCGGCGCTGTCCAAGGCGATGCCCTGAGGCGAATGGAACAATGCGTTGTTGCTCTTTCCATCGCGATATCCTCCCGACGCGTATAAAGCGTCTATAGCGTAGACGGAGCCCCCTTCGGCGATAGTCCCTGCCACAGTGGTGACCCGATTCAGAGAAAAGTCGATATAACGAATAGTTTGATTGCCTGTATCGCTGACGTACAAATTTCCTTTAGCATCGAGGGCTAATCCGTGAGGTTCATTGAATAGAGCCTCCGATAGGTCACCGTCCTTGTAATCCCCGGCGCTCTGAACCATTCCCGGATAGATCTCGACAACTCGTTGCGGCGCGGCGTTCAATGTCGTCGTCGTTCCGTCCTTATCTATTTTGCGGATCAAGTGGTTCAACGTATCTGCGACGTAGACGACTCCGGCTTTGGAGACGGCAATGCCTTCCGGATCGTAGAACGACGCCCCCGAACCTCTCCCGTCCTTGCTCCCTATAATGCCGTTGCCCGCTAAGGTAACGACTTTTCCGGCAGGGGTAATTTGACGAATCGCATTGTTGGCGCTATCGGCAACGTAAAGACTCCCGTCCGGTCCAGACGCAACCGCAGACGGAGAATGAAATAGCGCCTCGTCCTTGCTCCCGTCCAATAACCCTCCATCCGGAAAAACGGAGCTTGCGGAACCGGCAAGGACCGATGAAACCCCGTTCTTCAAACGAATGACATTATGATCAGCGGCATTCGCGATGTATAGCGTCCCATCCGTTCCTAGCGTTAACCCTGTCGGCATTCCTAAAGATACGAACGGGTTGCCGGCAAGCGTCGAAATGGTTTGCATGATTTGTCCGCTCTGATTGACTAGAGGCGCCTTCTCCCCCGCTGCCATGGCCAAGCCGTTCGTCCCCCATAGGAGAGCCGCAAGGGATACGATCACAGTCTTTTTATAGGATAGTCTCATAGAAACTCCTCGTGGTTGGATTTGAGCCGTTTATTAGCGCGTAACGGATATCGCTGCAGGCAAAGCGGTAGAACCGCTGTTTAATTCCAAAATGACGGCGCCAGTCTGATCGACGATTTTAGCGTAGACTAACCGAATGGTTCCGCTACCGTGGACGGCAAATGGAATCGTGGCCATCGTCCCGTTGGAAATCGAAACCGGGGATGCCGAGCCGAAGCTGGTGGCGGCGTAAATCGCTTCCGTCGGCGAGCCGCTTGGTCCTTCGATATTTCTGAGCGTGTCTACGCTGTTAGAGGTTTGAAAATACTGATCGTTTAGTAGACGGCCCTTGGTCGGATCCGCTTGAATGTCTCCCTCTACGGCGAAGTGATATTCCGCCGCATATACAGCGTTAGTCCCGGTGAACTGATGAAGCTGTATTTTCAGGGTTAGCCCCTCCGCGGTATTTTGTTTGATCAACTCCACAGAAGGAGCAGGCTGGGATGGCCCCGACGGTCCGGACGATATAGGAGCGGACTGCGACGGCGTCGCTGCCTGCTCGGCGGCAATGCTGACTTTATCCTCTTTGTACCGCGCGAGTTCCTCGGCCGTCAGCGAGCCCATGTAAGTTTGCTCGGCTTGTTGCTGCAGTTCGTCGAGCACGCTCTTATTGCCGGCGGACAACTCGTTCATTTTGCTTATTAGCTGATCCATGGTCTTGTGAAGCTGGAGTAGAAGCCGTCGCTCCAAATCGGCTCGCTCCTGCTCTTGTTGCCGCTGTATCGAGCGCAATCGGGCTTGTTCCTTCTCTTTCTCGTTTACCGCGGCAGGGTCAACGCCAACGGTCGGATCAAACTTCGTGTCCTGAATATCGACATCGGAGTCCGTTCCGGGAATTTGCCTATTTACGTCTTCGATTAGCTTTAGGAGCTCGGCGGACTTCTCCGGATCCAAAGCAATCGCCGATGCGGCGACGTTAGAAATTAAAGCATTCAGGTTTTGTTTCAATTGTTCCAACTCATCCGAACTTCCTAGCGTTAAGTCGGACGCAATACCCTCCCGCTGGATAGACGGCTGCTTGCCCTGCTCCAAGGACGATGCTAGACCTTGAAGGAAGGCTTCGTTCTCGCTGAAGATTGCGGGAGCGCTCAACATGAATGCTTTCAGAATACCGGCGTCTGCCTGCGTCACCGTCTGCGTGATATCGATTATGCTTACGCTGTTTTGCAGATTTACCGGAGGATGGTTAGGATCAACGGTCAACTGCTGCGTCGGGGCCAACAACAATTGTCCGCCGGAGCTATTCGAAGCACCCGGCTGAACGCCGGTAATCGAGGCTGTTACTAGCCCGGAAGCGACGGCCACGCTTAGTGTCCCGTCCGCTTTGACCGTTACGAGAAAGTTCGTCCCCTTAACCTCAAGCTTCGCAGCCGGCGTCTCTACATAATCTTCTTCGTTGCTCTTCAGCGAGTGTACCGAGTTCCACATAGAGCCTTTCCACAGCATGATACCGAGTCTTTTCCCCAATGCGCCTTGGGACAACTTCTTGATCGTAGCTTCTGAGCCTGGCCCTAACGTGCGAGTTGATTCCGGCTCAACGATCTGAATCGTCAGACTGCCTTCACGACCCGTCGATAGAAAATCCCCCTGCTCCAACGGCATATTAACGAAAGCCGGAATAGGTTTGGAGCCGCCCGCTTTTTTAACGATTACGTCGCCGCTTACAGTCGTAATGAAGGCAGCGGGAGCTGACTTGGCGAATACTGCGGGCGCAACCATGCTTATCATGAGGATCGAGGCAAGTAAGAGCGTTACTGCCAATCTCGTTCGTTTGAACACGCGCAATCCCCTTTCTTAACGTAGATGTAGGTTCAGCAACCTTTGCTGACGCCTAATGAAATCAAACTTGTTATCCAAAACGCCCGAATCGGGAAGCCGGTTCCGTACTTCTTGCAGCACTTTTCTGCCTTCGTACAACTGTCCTTGATGGACGAGCAAGTCTGCGACTAACGCGTCTGCTTTCCAAAGGTGAATATCATAGCTGGCACCTACTAACCCTCTATAGGTATCAAAACCTCTCGAGGATAGTTGAGCGTGCTCCATTGCCTTTTTCAACAGGAGTTGGGCTTGCAACGTAGCGACATAAGCCATTTGAAAATGCGCGTCAGGATAATCGGGATGTAGCGCAAATGCCTTCCGATAGCATTGTTCCGCTAGGTCGAGACGGTTTTGAGAGAGATAGATTCGTCCCATTAACATGTGGATTTCCAGCATTCTGCCGAAACGCGGGTTGTTCGCCCCGTATTCGATAACTTTATCAAAATATGCCAGGGATTCGTCGTGTTGGCCCAACTCCATCGATTCCCGGCCCAGAAAATACCACCAACCCGGATTCGTCGGTTCTTCCTCGGCCATCAGCTTTAGCAGCCTAAGGTTACGTTGGATTTTGTCTTTATCTGCCTTGACCGAACTCTCGTAGCCGTCGTGGTTTAACCTGATGCGGACCGGTTTGTGCAGGACGTTCGACGTGAAAATGCCTTCCTTCTCCGTCGCGATCTGCTCGTGAATTCTGCCGCTATAGTAGAGACCTTTCGACGTTGGAAACATTCTAGCCACGGAATGCTCAATAATTGCCGTTCCATTGATATGGTTAATTAAGCAGGGTTGCAAAGCAGGGATAAACGGCAAATTCAGATCAAACATGCCTGCGACTTTACGGATATTTTCCGCGTCCTCCGAAATCAGCCATTCGTCGGCATCCAGCCAGAACACCCACTCGGAAGTGACCCGCGACAACGCTTCGTTACGGAGCGCTGCAAAATCGTCCTTCCACTCGACTTGATACAGCTTAACGTTCGAATAGCTTCGGATTATGTCCAAGGTGCGGTCGGTAGACCCGGAATCGACGACGATGATCTCGTCGACCGCCGACTGAATACTGTTCAAACAGCGCTCTATGCATCTTTCTTCGTTTTTAACGATAATGGCTGCGGCAACTGTCTTTGCAGGTACTTGAAGCAATTGCTCGATATCGGGGCAATGCTCGCCGCGGGGCGCCCGTTCAAGCTCCAACTGCATTTGCGGCATCCACTTCGCTTCCGGATCCAGAAGGTAGGCTCGGTTGAACAGCTGGCTTGCCGCATATCCAAAGCCTTGCATGAGCAATGCCTCGCCTAGCAAAACCCAGCCCTGTCCATCGATCGGATAGTGTTGGACATGGATTTTGCCAAGGCGCTCTGCTTCTCCGTAGCGACGTTCGTAAATAAGATTGGCTAGCTGCTGATGACTTGGGTGCATGAGGGATTCCTTTCTCGTTCCGTAAATAATTGCTGGCTTATTGATTTATACGAACCGACCCGTAGGTCCAGCCTCCCCGTCCATCTAGAGCCCCGAAAGATAACACTATCGGCATAGTGATGCCTAAAATACTCAGGCTGTTATAGTCTTCGTACACCGTATAGGCGCTGGAATAAGGGCCAGCAAAGTAAAAATAGAGCGGATCACCGTCCCGGTCGATAAAGTAGTTACTCAAATCGATGTACGTCAGAGAACCCGTAGAATAAATCGACGGTCCGTGAATCGCCTCTGGCGCGAAATTCAACGAGTAGGTCATGTCCGCATACAAGCCATGGCTATCGGAAGCGCGCACTACGAACGAAGCCGGCATCGTCGGCGTTCCGCCATAGCTAAGCGTCGATCCATCGATGGATACGGACAAGCCGCTCGCAGGATCAGGCCCTTGGATAATTTCAAAATTGACCAAATCGCTCGTGCCGTTCGAATCATAGAAGTCTGCATACAAACTGATACTGCTGGAAGTGTAGACGGCGTTCGTCGGATCGTATTGAATAAGCGAGAGCGACGATAGCGCCTCCGGCGCCACATTTTGTCCGGCAAAGCTCACGGTGTTGAGCGCGGTGTAATAGCTGAAGCCGTCAGACGCCCCGATATGCAATTGATAAGGCGCGACGCTTTCGCTCCAGACGTTCAAAATGCTGCCGCTTATCCAAATCGAGTGCTCGTCGTCGATCGGTGTTACGTAATAGTTCAAGCTGTCTCCGTCTCGATCAGTAAAATAACTGCTAAGATCGACTGACACAAATACTCCCGAAGGATAGACAGCCGGCCTAGCAACGGCCTCCGGCGTAAAGTTTATTGCATACGTTTTATCTGCGTACAAGCCCTGACTATCTGTCGCTCGCACCTTGAACGAAGCCGGCATC
>NZ_JBHSNC010000046.1:0-1998 GCF_042655785.1 Cohnella yongneupensis | reverse complement strand
CGCATCGCGCCCGGCGACATTCGTCGCCTTAAGTCGGTGGGACGTCGTGAATACAACAACGTTATCCGAAAGACTTGCAATCAATGTTAAAACCCATAAAGATCCGAGGAGTGTGGCGCCGTAGATGTCCGTACACATCATTGAAAAGAAATCATTTACAGTAATCGGCAAGGAAGGCCAAGGTCTTGCTGCCGAAAGTCATAATTGGATCCCATCGCTGTGGCAAGAGGCAAATCATAAATTTGATGAAATTCGAAATTTAGCCAAGACAGATGAAGCAGGTAATATTGTTGGCATTTGGGGTGCAATGAGTGATATAACTGGTAACTTTAATCGTTGGACAGATCAAGGAAAATATTTAGCTGGTTGTGAAGCGCTCGATAATTCTATTGCTCCATCAGGATGGGATAAGTGGGAAATTCCTGCGTATAAGTACGCGATAATTAGATGTGATCAAAGTACATACCAAGAAAAATTCAAGTACATGATTCATGAATATCTACCAAACCATAATTATTCGATTGTCGGGGCAGTACAAGAGTACTACGATCCAAAAGAAGCGAATGGAGATCTATATCTATATTTTCCAATTGAAAAACAGGATGAAAAATATAAAAATCAATTTTCAGCATAATCGATGATGGCAAGTCCTTCGGATAACACCATATTCACGCATCGGGTCGACGTTGTCGCCCCTCGGTCCGGCAGATGTCCGATGAGATTTCGATGAGGTATTTCAGTGTACAAGAAGCATAATCAGCCGGACACATCCGCACCGACTAAGCGCATCGCGCCCGGCGACTTCGTCGCCTTAAGTCGGTGGGACGTCGTGAATACAACAACGTTATATGAAAGAGATGTAATGCGGTTTAAATTCTAATCATTCGGGATGTGAGAAATCCAATGTCTCAGTCAGCTGCGCAATGGTCAGCGTTTGTTTATGAATCAATTAAGAACAGGATAGTTTGGACAATATATGATAGTGGCGGGATCCCATGCCCTATAAATTTCGATGGAAAAAGAGCAATGCCATTTTGGTCTTCAATAAATAGAGTTGAAAAGATAATAAATAACATAGATACATATAAGGGTTTTAAACCTAGAGAGATAAATTTAGAAGATTTCATAGAGAAATGGCTTGAAGGACTTCAGAAAGACAATCTTTTAGTTGGGGTTAATTGGACAGGATCAAGAGCAATTGGATTTGATTTAGAACCAGAAAAAGTAAAAGCTCGATTGAATTATGAATTATCAAAGACAACTGAATGATTTTGCAAGTATTTCAAGAGGACATCTCCTTCATATAACACCATATTCACGCATCGGGCATTCGCCCTCGGTCCGGTAGGAGTTAGATGAGGATTCGGAGAGGCATATCAGTAGCAGGGAAGTAGAGTCAGCCGGACACATCCCACCACCTAACCGCATCGCGGCCGCCCTTTGGGCTTAAGGTGGTAGGACGTCGTGAATACAACAACGTTATGTGACATCTTTGGTAATGAACCATAAAATCAAACCCAGAAGCAAATTCGAAAATACTCTTATCAGTCAACGGGGTGATTGTGTATTGAATAATTTGAGGCTGATAGTGTCAATTATTTGGTTTATAAATTCAATTTTATTACTCATATTTGTGGCTAAGAGATTTAAGAAATATAAATTGACGAGATTTATTTCACAGATTTTACATTATGTATTGACGACTTTGTATATTGTTATTATTTGGTTAGAATGATTGCTAAACTTTTGAGAAGAATCGAAGAAGCCCAAGACGTCACATAACACCATATTCACGCATCGGGTCGACATTGTCGCCCCTCGGTCCGGCACGAAGTTAGAAGAGGATTCAAAGAGGCATTTCAGTAGCGGAGAAGTGGATCCAGCCGGACACATCCGCACCGACTAAGCGCATCGCGCCCGGCGACTTCGTCGCCTTAAGTCGGTGGGACGTCGTGAATACAACAACGTTAGCTGAAATCTCTCTTGCTCCGAAGGGGA